>JAISWC010000075.1 GCA_031271245.1 Tannerella sp.
GAGCAGAAAAAGGGACGAAGAAAGAGTTACGCGGAGAGTGTAGCTCTTTTTTGTAATAGAACAGATAAATGCTTTCGGATTATTATACAGTCAACAACCAGTGGACGGAAGGCGACACCACCGTTTTTGAGGTATCGCTCAATCCTGCTTCGGCCGTCTATCGGGGACATTTCCCCGGTATGCCGGTAGCGCCGGGCGTATGCAATATCCAGATGATCAAGGAATGTGTGGAGCGGCTGACAGGACGTACATTGCAGATAGACTATCTTGCCCAGTGCAAACTGACGACCCTCCTGACACCACAACAGCATCCCGACCTGCAAGTGCACATTCAACTGCTCGAAAATAGCGACACGCTGGTCAGGGCGCAAACCCTCATCGGACAGGGTGAAGCAACGTATTTCACCCTCAAGTTCGATGCCAAAGTCCAACCTCATAACCGGAAAGCATGATTGCGCTGTATCATTTTTTTGAAAGACACAAACTCCTTTTCTACGGGTTGCTGACGCTTAGCAGCCTGCTGTTTGTTTATCTGGGGAGCAGGGTGGAATACGAAGAAGACATCACCAAACTGCTGCCTTCCGCACAGACGGGCACTTCCGAGAAACTGGTCTTCGAGAACCTGAAGGTGAAGGACAAAATCTTCCTGCTGTTCGTTCCCCGTGCCGGCACGGCGGATGCCGGCGTACTGGCCGAACGCTGCGACGCCTTTGTGGAGGGGCTGCTGCAAAAGGATTCCGCCACGCACTACATCCACGATGTGCTGTACCGGATCGACGACGAACTGATTCAAACGAGCATGGCGTATCTGTTCGACCATGCGCCGGTATTCATGGACACGACGCTGTATCCCCGCATGGAGGCGCTGCTGACAAGAGAGGCCATCGAACGGCAAATGGCAGCCAGTTTCGACCTGATGATTTCGCCTTCGGGCATGGCCTTCCGCGAGATGATCCGCCGCGATCCTGTCGGACTGCGTTCCCTGTTCACGGACGACGGCGCGGCGCTGTCCCGTGGATTTGGCGGCAATTACCGGCTGGTGTACCGTCATTTCTTCTCGCCCGATTCGAGCATGGCGGTTGCCTTCCTGTCGCCGGACTTCAATGCCTTTGATTCCAAATCCGGTACCTGGCTGGTGGAATTGATCGA
This sequence comes from Tannerella sp., assembly GCA_031271245.1. GTDB lineage: Bacteria > Bacteroidota > Bacteroidia > Bacteroidales > Tannerellaceae > Tannerella. Next base: position 1,150 of record JAISWC010000075.1, read on the forward strand.
GGAGGAAATCGACGCTTTCTGTGCAGAGAATCCGGACGTGGAAGTGATGTTCCACGGCGTGCCGGTACAAAGCGTCTTCAACTCGCGCCGGATCAAGCAGGACCTGGCGCTGACGCTGGGCGTCTCGTTACTTGTGTCGTGTTTCATCATTGGCCTCTGTTTCCGCAACCGCCGGACACTGCCGATACTGCTGAGTCCCGTGCTGTACGGCACCTTCTTCGCGCTGAGCGGCGTCTACCTGATCAAGGGCGGCATGTCGCTGCTGGCCGTCGGTATCGGCGCCATCGTGCTGGGCGTAGCGCTGAGTTACTGCCTGCACTTTCTAACGCATTACAAATATGTGGGCGACCCGGTGCGGATTCTCCGGGAACAGAGCGTCCCGATTATCCTGTGCTGCCTGACAACCATCGGCGCCTTCACGGGACTGCTCTTCACCCGCTCGGAACTCTTGCGCGACTTTGGACTGTTTGCTTCCCTGGCGCTGATAGGCACAACACTGTTCTGCCTAATCTTCTTGCCACACTTTTTCAAACCCCGTCGCCGCCAGCATTTAGACAGAGTGTTTGCCCTGGTAGACCGAATCAATGCCTTCCCGTTCGACCGGCAAATCGGACTGATCGTCCTGCTGGTCGTCTTCTGCGGCTTTTGCTTCTACGCATCGCGATGGGTCACGTTCGACACCAACCTGAGAAACATCGGATACCACGAACCGGATGTGGTGCGTTCCATGCAGTTGCTGGCCGCGAAGACCACGCAGGGCAACGCGTCGATCTACTATGCCGTGGCTTCTCCCGAACTCGACTCCGCCCTGATCGCCCACAGGCAAATGGCGGCAACGCTCGACAGTTTGCAGGCCGAAGGCCTCCTGACCGACTATTCGAAGACGACTTTGCTGCTGCTTCCGGAAAACGAACAGCAGATACGCATCCGCCGCTGGCGCGATTTCTGGACGCCGGAACGTATCTCCCGAACGCGGATGTACGTGACGAACGCCGCACGGACACAGGGTTTCAAACCGGAAACCTTCGATCCGTTTTTTGAAATGCTGGCCGTCGACGACCGCCCGGTATCGATCTGCGACGAGGGCATCCTTCCCGGCGAACTGATGTCCAACATGGTGGAATATACCGACGGTATCTATCTGGTGTACACGTCCGTGCAAATGCCGCCGGACAAGATGAACGCGGTGAGCGGCGTAATCGCCGCCCGTCCGCACTGGCTGGTCATCGACCCGTTTTACTATACCAGCGACATGGTGCGTATCCTGAATGACGATTTCAACACGACGCTGGGTGTGTCGTCCGTTTTTGTGTTTGCCATCCTGCTGCTGGCTTTCCGCAAGTGGTCACGCGCCATTCTTGCGTTTATCCCGATGGGGCTGAGCTGGTACGTCGTACTGGGTGTCATGGGAATGACGGGTCATGCCTTTAACCTGATCAACATCGTGATCTCGACGTTTATCTTCGGCGTGGGGGTGGATTACAGTATTTTTGTAATGGACGGTCTTGTAGCCGGCAGCCGGTACAACGACAAACAGTTGCTGACATATCACAAAACGGCCATCTTCTTCTCGGCCGTAGTATTGATGGTCAGCATTACACCGCTAATCTTCGCCACGCATCCGGCCATCCGGTCAGTCGGGTTTGCCACGCTGGTGGGTATGGGTTCTACCGTACTGATCACCTATACCCTTCCGCCGTTTCTGTTCCGAATACTGCGCAGAAAGACATCCGGCCACATCCGGCGCAGAAGATAACAGTAACCCGATGTGTACGGGAAATTAGAAGGGGATGGCCTGTTTCTACCAATCGCCACCACGATAGCAAGCAAAACATTGAATTATATCAATCCAAAGTTCCTTTCCAGACGAAGCAGCCCGGAAACTGCAAGTGTACATCCGTTTCAAACAGTCCGTAGACGGACGACCCCGATCCGGACATGGCCGCATATACCGCTCCCCGGGCGTAAAGCTGTTCCTTTATTTGGCCGATCACCGGACGGTGACGGCATACACTGGATTCAAAATCGTTTGTCAGCGTGTGTTTCCATTTGGAGACAGGCTGCGAAACGATGTCCTTCAGGGATACCGGCGGAATGGAAGGTTTTACCTGCAAGTAAGCTTCGCCGGTGGAGACGGAGACGTCCGGTTTGACAATCCCGAGCGTGTATCCCTTCAGGGAAAGGTCGACAGATTCGAACACATTGCCCGTGCCGGAAGCAAGGAGCGGCCGGTTACGGATGAAAAACGGACAGTCGGCACCCAGCAGGGCTGCCGGCCTTTCCAGTTCCGTGTCGGAGAGATGGAGCGCGGCACAGTCATTGAGCAGTTTCAGCATAAAGGCGGCATCGGCGGAACCGCCTCCCAGTCCGGCCCCGTCGGGGATGCATTTCCGCAGATAAATCGCCAGCGGCGGGATGGCATATCTTTGTTCCATCAGTTTCAGCGCTTTCCATACGAGATTGTCTTCCGTCGCGACGTTCAGCGGCCGTCCGGAGGCATGAAAGGCGAACGTCTTCGCCGGTACCGCCTCCAGGGCGTCCCGCAGAGGAACGGGGTAAAAGACCGTTTCTATTTCGTGATAGCCGTCGTCGCGCCGGCGCAGCACATGGAGGCCGATATTGATTTTTGCATTGGGAAAGCAGAGCATCTCCGGAAGGGTGCGGGGATGAATGGTTAGCGGGCCTTGTCGCGGCGTCCCGGACGTCCCTTTCCTGAGGACGGGCGTCCGGATTTGCCGCGGGCGTTTTTGCCGCCGCTACCCGGGCGTGCGCCCCGTCCGCGCAGCGAGCGGTATTTGTCCGGATCGTAAGCCGGCGCCTCACCCAGCGAGGGGTCTATCGGTATCTTGTAAATCGTTTTGCCCAGGAATTTCTCGATCTCCCTGAATTTGAACTGTTCCCTGATGTCCACGAACGTAATGGCCAGTCCTTCGCCGTGGGTACCGCGGGCGGTGCGGCCAATGCGGTGGACATAGTCTTCCGCGTCGTTGGGAATGTCGAAGTTCACGATCAGGCCGATGTCATTGATGTCGATGCCGCGCGCCACGACGTCGGTTGCCACCAGGATATTGATGCGTCCGTTCTTGAAATCTTTCATCACCTGGTCGCGTACCGGCTGTTCCAGGTCGGAATGCATCGCCTGCACATTGAAGTTGTAGCGTTTGAGGGTAGCGCCGAGTTCCTTCACTTTCATCTTGGAAGAGGAGAATATGATGGCG
>JAISWC010000007.1 GCA_031271245.1 Tannerella sp.
TCCATATCGTTTACTTTTTCGCCGCAAATATACGATTTATTTCTGAAATGCAAGAAATCGTACAAATTTAATGTTGTTTAACGAATGAAATCAATTGACGGTATCGTCCATCTATTTGATAAAAACAGCTTCAGCCATATCCGGCTACCATTTCCCTCCAAGCATGAAAATGACAAGGGGAAAATAGTCTTTCAGTTCGGTTTTCAGGATTTCGAGGGCTTTGTTTCTGTATCGCTCGACGGTACGTATGGAAACGTTCATGACTTTTGCAATTTCACTGACCGGTCGCTCTTCCATGTGCGACAGTTCGAACGCTATCCGGTATTCCGGCGGCAGTTTTGCCAGAGCGTCGGCCAGCAACTTCTCCAGTTCGTCCAGCATCCATACGGAATCGGGATGTTCGGCACAGGGTATGTTTTCCGACCGGGAAAGGTCGTCGAATGTGACATGACAGTTGCTTCTCAAGTAGTTGAGGCAGTGATTCCGGACTGCCGCCGTCAGGTAGTTTTTCGCGGGAATACGGTAATCGATCCGGTGACGGTTCATCCAGACGGCGCAAAACACGTCCTGCACAATGTCTTCGCTGACGTCGGTCTGTTTGACGAAACGCCGCGCATACACACACAATGCTGCATAATAACATTCAAACATCTCCTTGAACGCCGCCCGGCTGTCCAGAGAGATATGATACATCCATTGCTCCTGTGATGCTGTTTTCATGTGCTGCAAGTATTTGTCAATAAATTTCCCGTTAAGGCCGATAAATAACGAGACAAAGATAGTTCTATTTTATTTGAAATTCATTTCGAACCGCAAAATTTTGTCCATATCGGAGTGTGTCAGTACGTTTTTTTTGAATACATTTGTGCCCGAATTAATCAAACAGGAACAGATGAAAAAGATAGTATTATTTTGCGCTGTCGGGATAGGGATAGCGCTTGCGACTGCTTCGGCACAGGATGCGGCAGTCAAAAAACTGATCGAACTTGGGAAAACGGATAATCAGGTAATGAATCACCTGGATGTGCTTACCAATCGTTTTGGCGGTCGTCCGATAGGTTCGGATGCCTATGACAATGCCGTCGACTGGGTCGCTTCCAAGTTCGCCGAATGGGGACTGGAAGTGGAGCTGAACGAAGGCGGAACGCTGCCGGTCGGGTTCAACCGCGGTCCGTGGTTCGGGCGGATGCTGGGCGGCGACCAGGCCATGATGCTGCATTTCGTCACGCCGTCCTACTCGTCCGGGACGAAAGGGTTGCAGCGCGGTCACGTCCTGCTCGAACCTAAAACACGCGAAGATTTTGACCGCATGAAACATGCACTGAAAGGCGCATGGGTGCTGGTTACCGGTAAAAGCACCGGCTGGGCGATTACACACGGCGCCACCGCCGATTCCGCCCGTGCGTCCAACGTTGCCCGCAACGTGGAAATCCGCAGGCGAAATCAGGAAATAGCTGAAAACAACCGCCTGAAAAACAGGAATGACACTTTGCTGACGCTGCTCGACGAGCCGGCGTTGTTCTACAGGGAAATGCGCGAAGCGGGCATGTTGGGCATCATTCAGTCGGCGCCGGTGCCGCTGGTGGCGTTGTATGACCGCAGCGTGGTCAAGGACTCGACCATGACGTTCGACCGCCTGCCCGAAATCCCCGACATCAAACTCGACGAGCACCAGTATGAAATCATCAGGCAAATGGTGCTGGAACGGCGCGTGTTCGAACTGGAATTTGACATCCGCAACCATTTCAAAATAGGGCCGGTGAAATATTACAGCGTGGCCGGGAAGATTCGGGGAAGCGACTATCCGGACGAATACGTCATCCTGAGCGGCCACCTGGATTCGCACGACGCGGCTACCGGCGGCGTGGACTGCGGGTCGGGCGTTACGTCCGTCATCGAAGCTGCCCGCCTGGTGGCCAAATCGGGCGCCCGGCCGAAACGCAGTATGCTCTTCATCGCCTTTGCCGGCGAGGAATACGGACTGTTGGGCGCACAGGCGTGGGCAGCCTCGCATCCCGAACAGTGGGACAAGATTTCCAACGTTTTCAACCGCGACGGCGGTCCGCTGCCTCCGGTAAGCATCAGTGTGCCGAAAGCCATGTATGCCGATTTCGTTCAAATTTGTGCGCCGCTTTCCTCCATCCATCCCGAAATACCCTTTCAGGTGAAGGAAACCGGTCCGGGCAAGAAGCCTGTACGCCTCAGCGGAACGGATGCTTCCGTTTTCGCCATCAAGGGCATACCCGCCATTGCGCTGAACGAAGAAGATATCAAGGGTTACAACTTCAATTACCGCGAGATATGGCATACGGAACGGGACCTGTACACGAAAAGCATCCCCGAATATCAGCAACATGCGGCGACGGTGATGGCGATTGTCGGACTGGGTGTAGCTAATCTGGATCATTTGCTTTCGCGCAAAGGTCTTTACGAATGAAGTTTCGGAAACAGATATTCACTGCGGATTTGGTTTATGAATAAAAGCCATCCGTCTTTATAAATGCATGGCATGTATCTTTTATCCCAAAATGTCCATTAGGAGGGTAAATTCAGTTTGCCCTTACGTTTAATGGACATTTTGGGTTTATTTTCGGACCACTCCTTCGTAGTTTGTAATTAACAGTCCGGCATCATCTCCGTCCCCGGTTCACACATCAAGAGTACATCCGTACTATTGTGGAGTACGGATGTATCGAAACAAAATCCGTACGGACAGTCGAAGATACGAGGGACGTTTGCGCGGTGTTACCGCCGGGTGCAATTCAAATTGTCGCACCCGTTAAGCCGCCCCTATAGTAGGCATATTAAGAAAGTCTATAACTTTCGCTCATTGTCTGTTCATGGAAATAATCCTTAGTCGCAGCATATTT
>JAISWC010000144.1 GCA_031271245.1 Tannerella sp.
CTTTATCGGGAAAGACAAATTCGAGATCACGGAGATTGCCTGAACCGGGATTTGATGGGATTTATACCTGTTATCGGCCGGTTTATTTCCTGACAATGCCTAACTACTGTACCTGTTTATTCCAAACCCTTGGTGCGGGCGTTTTGGGCAGCGGTTTGCGGTTTTTCAGTTCATCCATCACCTCCCGGATGGCGCGGTCGAGCTGTTCGTCCTGGCCGTTCCATTCCCTGACCGGGTCGTTATCCACATGGATATCCGGATCGACACCGTAATTTTCAATCATCCAGTCGCCCGTTTTCACGTCGTAGCTGGTAAAGAACGGCACGCGCAGATCCGTTCCATCGATGAAAGGCAATGAACCGCTGATGCCGACAATGCCGCCCCATGTGCGGGTGCCGATCAGTTTACCCAGGTTCAGCGCGCGGAATCCCCACGGGAACAGGTCGCCGTCCGAGGCGGAATATTTGTTGATCAGACAGACTTTAGGCCCGACCTGTACGGCGCCGGGTACCGTTCCCGTATGCGTCGAACCACGGCGCATCGTCATCCGGTAGGGTTCGCGCGCCAGGCGTTCGAGTATCATTGGCGATACGTTGCCGCCGCCATTGGCGCGGTCGTCGACAATCAGCCCTTCCTTGTCCAGTTGCGGATAGAAGTACCGGGCAAATTCGACCAGTCCTTCGACGCCCATGTCCGGGATGTAGATGTAGCCAATCCTGCCGTTCGAGGCCCGGTCTACCTTCGCGATGTTTTCCCGTACCCACTGATGGTGATAGAGCGGGTATTCGTTGTCCAGCGGACGGATGACCACTTTCCGGGCGCCCTCCGGCCGGGGTTTGTCATTGAGCAGAAGCTCGGTGGGGACGTTGGCTTTCCCAATCAGCAGGACGTACAGGTCTTTCACGCTGTTGGCCGGTACGCCGTCGACCGCCACGATGAAGTCGCCTTCGCGAGCTTCGATGCCGGGTTCGGTCAGGGGCGAACGTAGCGACCTGTTCCACGGGACGCCGGGCAGAATCTTTTCCAGACGGAAAAAACCGCTCCCGTCGCGCGAAATCTGCGCACCCAGCAGACCGGTGGCAATGCGTCCGGGACGCTCCATCTCGCCCGTCGTAATGTAGGCATGTCCGCAGTTCAGTTCACCGATCATCTCGCCGATAACGTAATTCAAATCCAGCCGGTTCTTCACGTACGGCAGCCATACGACGTATTTCTCCTTCATCGCTTTCCAGTCCACTCCGTGCATGTTTTCAACGTAGAATCCGTCGCGGAAGGCACGCCAAGCTTCGTCGAACACCTGCGCCCACTCCCGCGGATAATCGGTCGTGATTTTCATGTTCGACAAATCGACGGCATCCTTCAGGTCGGCTCTTCCCGACGGGATATGTGTTGCGAAGAACTGGTTTTTGCCTTTGGAAAACAGCGCCTTCTGCCGTCCCGGCTCGACGGTCATCGACGCGCCGTCCGCCACACTTTCTTCCTTCCGCTCGTTCAGGTCGTAGAGGTACGTGGAACCGCCGCGCGTGTAATAGACTTTCTTCCCGTCCGAATAGAAATTTCCGTACTGTCCCGCAGATACGGGAATCCGGACGATGCGATCCGCCAGTCCCTCGACGTCGATGAGGGTTGTCGCTTCTTCGTCCTTGCTTCCGGTGGCCTTTTTCCCGCTGTCCGGCTTTCCGTTTTTCTTTTCCGGATTATCTTTTCCGCTGTTTCCCGCCGTTTTCACCGGTTCTTCCGGGTTCTTTTCCAGGAAAGGCGAAGGGGTATCCTTCTTCAGCAAGGCCAGATATACTCCGTTATCGTTTCCAAATACGTGATTCCATTCGAGCGAGCCATAGACCGGATTGAAATCACGCCTGGAACTGAATACGATATATTTCCCGTCCGTACTGAATACCGGCGAAAAGGATTCGTACCAGCGGTCGGTCACCGGGTATTCCTTCTCCTCTGCCAGACTGTATACAAAGACCACGTCAAATTCATTTTCAATCATTTTGGTATATGTCAACCATTTGCTGTCCGGCGAGAAATGTACGTTACGCGGCTCGCCGAGCGGTTCCTGCAGAAGTGTTGTTTGCCGGCTCGTGGCTACCGTCAGGAGGTTGATGCGGTTTTTGCGGTCGGTATAAACCAGGCGCCTGCTGTCCGGACTCCATTCGAAATGACGGATATACGTGTCATTTTCGCCTGTCAGCCGCACCGGTTCACCGCCTTCGGCCGGCTGTACGTAGAGTTCCGTTTCGCCGGTCGCGTCCGAGATATACGCGATCTGCTTCCCGTCGGGCGACCACTGCGCCTGCCGCTCGTGCGCACCGGGCGAGCGGGTGATGTTTTTCGTCACGCCTTTGCCGGCAGGCAGGTTGAATACTTCTCCGCGCGCCGTCACAGCCAGCCGCTCCCCGTCGGGCGAGAGACTGGCCGTTGTTACGTAATTTTTCCCCTCCCTGATTTCGCTGCGGGCGTAGACCAGGTCAGATGTCAGGGTGACGGTTATCTTTTCTGCCTTTTTGCCCGCCGGGTCCAGTTTATACAGATAACCTCCATTCTCGAACACGATGAGCCGGCCGTTCGTACTCGGAAACTTCACGTCGTATTCCGTGAAGTCCGTCACTTTTGAAACTTCCTTTGTCTTTGTGTGATAGACGAACACATTCATGGTACGGTCGCGGTCGGACAGGAAATAAATTTCCTCCCCAATCCACATCGGGAAAATATCCTGCGCGTCGTTATTCGTGATATTTTCGACCGACTGTCCGGCGGGATCGTAGATCCAGACGTCGTCCGCCATGCCGCCCCTGTAGTATTTCCATGTACGGAATTCGCGCATGACGCGGTTGTATGCCAGCCGTTTCCCGTCCGGCGAATAACTGCAAAAACCGCCTTCGGGCAGGGGGACAGGCTCGGAAAGGCCGCCTTCGCGGTCTACGGTGTAGAGCCGTCCGCCGAATCCGTCGCCGATACGGTTGCGGTAGAGGATGCGTCGGCTGTCGGGCGTCCAGGTCATGACGATGTTGTTCGGTCCCATGCGGTCGCCCAGGTCGTCGCGGCGGTTGGTGGCCGTGTAAGTCACACGCAACGGTTCGCCGCCGTCCGAGGGTATGACGTATACTTCCGTATTGCCGTCATACTGGCCTGTAAAAGCAATCATTTGCCCGTCCGGCGAGAACCGGGGAAACATTTCGTAACCCACATGCGAGGTCAGCCGCCGGGCTTCGCCTCCCGCCAGCGGCGCCCTGTACAGATCGCCGGCATAGGTGAACACGATGTCGCGACCGTTGGTAGCTGGAAAACGCAGTAACCGCGCCTCGTCTGCCGCACTTATCCACAGGGGAAAGAACATGCAGAAATTGATACAAAAATTCATCAGTTTCATATTGTCTATTGTTTATTTCCGGAACAAAGATACGGTTTTTATGGATTGACCGATAAGAAATACAACTGTTGAGTGAATTTCAAATGGTCACGTCGGAGATGAATGTTGCGTTCTTCCCCGAAACATTCGAGACAAAAAAACGTGTTTTTTGTTCTCCCGGAACATCCGGAAAAAAATCCGAGGCGTCGGATTCCGCAAATACATGTGCGACTGTTTGAACTGCACCCCAACTGTTGGCGGTAAAATCTTTTCCGGAGGTGTCTCAGGTTTGACCTCCGGTTTGGCGTCGGAAAGGGCGAAACCTTCGCAATTCGGCATTCGGATAAAAAAGAAACGCCGCTGTGCATTTTCAGGAGCGAGCAGCCATTTTCCCCAATTCGGTACTGCATCCTGTCACTGTAATTGGACAGGATATCCAAATACCTGAGTAGCCTTGTCTTTGAGCGGATGTCGGATACTTCGGAACGTTACAGGGTCATCGCCTATATCCTTATCAAAGGTTCACACGCCGTTCATCTGGAAAAAGTGACTGACAGACTGTAACGGTAAATGATTTTCTTCCGTTCGAAACGAAAGAAGGCGTCTGTCACTCGGACAGACGCCTTCTTCTCAAAAAAAAAACGGCAGCTACCTGCTCTCCCACTTTTACGCAGTACCATCGGCGTGACGGGGCTTAACTTCTCTGTTCGGAATGGATAGAGGTGGATCCCCCGTGCCATAGCCACCTTAATGTCTTTTATTTCTTCTATTTCTTTTCTCTGACCGCGAACAAAACAGATGCGAATGCAGGGCCTTCTCTCCTTCAGACAACTCCCTTTACAGGCTTACTTGATTTCTTCAGCTCAACACAAACCGTACCCGGCTTTCCGGAAAAAACGTTCGGGCTATTAGTACTGCTCGGCTGTGACGTTACCGCCTTTACACCTGCAGCCTATCCACGTCGTCGTCTTCGACGGCCCTCATGGATATCTCATCTTGAGGAAGGCTTCGTACTTAGATGCTTTCAGCACTTATCCTTTCCAGACTTGGCTACCCGGCCATGCTCCTGGCGGAACAACCGGTTGACCAGCGGTCTGTCCGGCACGGTCCTCTCGTACTAGTGCCAGCTCCCCGCAAATATCCCACGCCCACGATAGATAGAGACCGAACTGTCTCACGACGTTCTGAACCCAGCTCGCGTGCCACTTTAATGGGCGAACAGCCCAACCCTTGGGACCTTCTCCAGCCCCAGGATGTGACGA
>JAISWC010000221.1 GCA_031271245.1 Tannerella sp.
GCAAAGAGCCGAATATGTCGCCGGTGGCGCAGGAAGAGTGCATGCGTACCGGTACCGGTTCGTCTTTTTCCCATTCGCCTTTTATCAAAGCAATGTGTTCCAATCCATTGGATTTCTGACGGAACGGAATCAGTTTGAAATGACCGTATTGGGTCGGCATATTCACCATTTCTCCTTTTTCGACTAAGGATTCATATTTCAGCCGGCAAACAATCAAATCTTTGATCCTGATGATTTTAATGTTAAACTTTTTCGACTCTATTGGAATCAAGCAAAATGGTTAGTATTTCAAACTTGTGGCAGCCATTATGCTGTCGTAGAAAAATGGGATTTGCCCACCCAATTCCCGACATATTTTTCTTCATGTGAAAATTATCCGGTATCTTTGCCGGAAATTTTTAATTACAAGACTTATGAATGATACTTGTCTCATCAACCGGGCAGCCGACAACATCCGGATTCTGGCCGCCTCGATGGTTGAAAAAGCGAAATCGGGTCATCCGGGCGGAGCGATGGGCGGCGCCGATTTCATTAATGTGCTTTATGCAGAGTTCCTGAACTACCATCCCGACAAACCGGACGATCCTTTCCGCGACCGGTTTTTCCTCGATCCGGGACACATGTCGCCCATGCTCTATTCCGTCCTTTCGCTGGCCGGACTGGTGCCGCTGGAAGAACTGAAGAATTTCCGCCAGTGGAACAGCCTGACGCCGGGACATCCGGAACTGGACTTGCAGCACGGCATCGAAAACACGTCCGGCCCGCTCGGACAGGGACACGCCATGGGGCTGGGCGCCGCCATTGCCGAACGTTTTCTCGTCGCCCGCTTCGGCGAGTGGATGGCGCACAAGACCTATGTCTACATCTCCGACGGCGGCATCCAGGAAGAAATCTCGCAGGGCGTCGGACGCATCGCCGGCCATCTGGGACTGCACAATTTAATAATGTATTACGATTCCAACAACATCCAGCTTTCGACCAAAGTGGAAGAAGTGGATTCGGAAGACGTGGCCGCCAAATACAGGGCGTGGGACTGGCATGTCCTTTGTGTGGACGGCAGTTCGGCCGAAGAAATCCGTCAGGCGCTGCACGCGGCAAACGCCGAGACACAGCGTCCAACCCTGATCATCGGTCATACGACCATGGGCCGGGGCGCCGTCAATGCCGCCGGCGAGTGTTTCGAAGATCAAGTTTCCACACACGGACAGCCGCTTTCCGCCGCCGGCGCCGACTTTGCTGCAACCGTACGCAACCTGGGAGGTAATCCGGACGACCCGTTCGTCATCTTCTCCGATGTGCAGACGCTGTACGCGCAACGGCGGGAAGCCCTGCTGAAAGGGTACGTGCAACGCCGGGAGACGGAAACGCAATGGCGTGCGGCTCATCCCGAACTGTCCGCCAAGCTGGACGCCTTCCTGAGCGGCGATGCCCCGCAGATAGACTACGCCGCCATTCCCATGAAGGAAAACGTGGCTACGCGCGCCGCTTCGGCAACCGTACTGGGCGTCTTCGCCGAAAAGATTGAAAACATGATTGTCGCTTCGGCCGACTTGAGCAATTCGGACAAAACCGACGGCTTCCTGAAGAAAACAAAAGCCTTTGCGAAGGACGATTTCAGCGGACAGTTCCTGCAGGCCGGCGTGTGCGAGTTGACGATGGCCTGCATCATGAACGGAATAGCCCTGCATGGCGGTGTCATTCCCGCCTGCGGCACCTTCTTCGTTTTCTCGGACTACATGAAACCGGCCGCGCGACTGGCCGCCCTGATGCGTCTGCACGTCATCTACATCTGGACGCACGACTCTTTCCGCGTCGGCGAAGACGGCCCGACGCACCAGCCGGTGGAACACGAGGCGCAAATCCGCCTGCTCGAACACCTGCACAACCACCGGGGCGAACGCTCGACGGTCGTCCTGCGTCCGGCCGACGGCGCCGAAACGGTGGCCGCATGGAAAGTGGCTGTCGAGAGCAAACGCCCTGTCGCGCTGATTCTCTCGCGCCAGAACATCAACGACCTGCCGGCTGTCACGGGCGACCGCCGCGGCGAATCCTTCCGGCTGGCGAATGGCGCCTACGTCGTTGCCGACTGCGAAGGCACGCCGGATGCGGTGCTGCTGGCCAGCGGTTCGGAAGTGGCCACGCTGGTCGACGGGGCGAAGCTGCTGGCGGCCGACGGTATCCGGACGCGCATCGTCTCCGTGCCCTCGGAAGGGCTGTTCCTCGACCAGCCCGACGTCTACCGGCAGCAGGTGTTGCCGCAGGGTATCGTCCGCTACGGACTGACCTCCGGCCTGCCGGTCACGCTGGGCGGCCTGGTCGGCGACAACGGCTATGTACACGGCATGACGCACTTCGGTTATTCCGCGCCCTACAAAGTCCTGGACCAAAAGCTCGGCTTCACCGGTGAAAACGTCTACGCACAAGTGAAAAAACTGACTGGAAAATAAACACAGGGAAACGGCAAGGCGTCAAGCCTTGCCCGTTTTCCGTTCAGGAAAAATGAACAGGATGAAAACAGTCGGTTTGGCAAGCGATCATGCAGGATTTGATCTGAAACAGCAGGTGAAGGCCTGGCTGGAAGCAAACGGTTATGCGTACAAAGACTTCGGCGCGTTTACGGGCGATCGCTGCGACTATCCGGACTATGCCCATCCGCTGGCAGAGGCGGTTGAAGCCGGAACGGTCGAGGGCGGGATTGCGCTGTGCGGTTCCGGCAACGGCATCAGCATGACACTCAACAAGCATCAGGGTATCCGCGCCGCCATCTGCTGGAACGGGGAACTGGCAACCCTGGCACGCGAACACAATGACGCCAATGTACTGGTCTTGCCGGCGCGATTCGTCGACCGGCGCACGGCCGAAGAAATCCTGAACGCCTTTTTGTCGACGGCTTTCAGCGGCGGCCGCCACCTGCAACGGATAAACAAAATACCCTTGCATTAATCGATACTGCGCGGCATGGTTTTGTGGATTGTTTATAGCGTAGATAGCAGTTAGGAGTCGTA
>JAISWC010000249.1 GCA_031271245.1 Tannerella sp.
GCCAGATACGAAATCATCGACCATTCATACGTACTGCCGGTTCCCACTCTGCTGCTGGCGGCGTTGATCCAGGACACTTCGTTGTCGGGATAGTTGGTGGCCGAGATACTGGTCGATTCGTCACCCATCTTTTGGGTGGTATATCCCAGCAGCGCTTCGACATGATGCTTTCCGGCAAACGTTTTGTCGTAGTTCAGCGTATTTTCGACCAGCCAGTTCACGTTTTTCTGCGTGTCGTACCGTCCCGTGGCGGGATTGGGCGGCGCCGAGAAAAGCTCGCCGTTTACGTCGCTCGGAATCCATTCGCGATAGGTTCGGTTGTACAGTTCGATATTGCCGCTGATGCGGTACTTCAATCCGTCTAAGATTTTGACATCCGCATAGATGTTGTTGCGGGTAGACATGCGTGCCTGGGGATATTCGCGTTTCTTCAATGCTAAATAATAGTTGGGAACGCCGAACATGGAGGGCTGCGAATAACTGATCGGGTACGTCCCGTCATCGTTTTTATACTTCAACTGCGGATCCATCAGCATGGACTGTACGAAGAACGAGCTACCGCTGCCGTCTACCAGATTCCCCAGTATGTTGTTGGTGATATACGAGGCCGAAAGATTCAGTCCGAAGGTCACCCGCTCCGAAGCATGGAAGATGTTGTTGGCGCGTCCGGTAAACCGTTCCGACCAGGTATTGATCAGCACGCCCTCGGTCTTGTTGTAGTTGACATTGACCGACGACTGAATTTTGTCTGTCCCCGACGTAAGCCCCAGGTTGTAATTCTGGGTCATGGCCGTGCGCAGCAGGAGGTCATACCAGTCGGTGCCTTCCTGCACGCTTTCGGGATTTGCCCAACATGCGGGTACGCCTCCGGTATATCCCTCATATCGGGCCTGATCTTCGTAAGTTTCTTTTTTGAACTGGGCAAATTCCTGTGCATTCATAAAGTCCGGTTTCCCTCTGCTACTTACTTTCTCCCAGCCGACGTTCGAACTGAATTCGATCTGCGTTTTGCCGGCTTTGGCCATTCTGGTCGTTACCAGGATGACGCCGTTGGCCGCCCTCGAACCGTACAGCGCGGCGGAAGAAGCGTCTTTCAGGATGGAGATGTTTTCGATTTCGTCGGGACTGAGCGCTTCCAGCCCCGTTGTGGCCGGGAAACCGTCGATGACCACCAGCGGCGAGTTGCCGCCATTGGGCGAGGCCTGCCCCCGGATACGGAAAATCAGACCGCCGTTCGGTGCTCCGTTCGCCTGATAAATCTGCACGCCGGAGAATTTCCCCTGTAACTTCTGCGCCACGTTGGGAACGGGCATGTCCGCCAGTTCATCCGTGTTCAGTTTACTCAGGGCGCCCGTCACCGATCGCGCTTTCTGTGTGCCGTAGGCGACTACGACCACTTCATCCAGCGCCCTGGCGTCTTCTATCAGCTTGATCGTGAGCGATTTGCCCCCCCCCCC
Organism: Tannerella sp.; assembly: GCA_031271245.1. Taxonomy (GTDB): domain Bacteria; phylum Bacteroidota; class Bacteroidia; order Bacteroidales; family Tannerellaceae; genus Tannerella. The sequence goes on from JAISWC010000249.1 coordinate 1,458, forward strand.
TCGGATAACACGCTGATTTCCTGCGTGATATATCCGATAAAAGAGACCTGCAAAATCGCATTCTCCGCCACGTTCAGACTGAAATTCCCGTTCACGTCAGTCGCGATTCCGTTGGTCGTGCCTTTTTCGAGAATATTCGCTCCGACGACGGGTTCGCCGTTCACGTCGATCACTATCCCGGTCACCCTGCGGTCGTCCTGCTGGACAGCAGCGGGCTGCACCGCGGCGGGCGGCAGTTTAACCAGTACAATGTTCGCGCCTTCCACGATGTACCTGACGTCCGTTCCGTTAAACAGTTCGGACAGTACTTCGGGTACATACTTTCTCCTGACGTTCATGGAGGTTATCCGGTTCACGTCCACTTCCTCCTGGCTGTAGAGAAACAGATACTCCGTTTTCTCTTCAATCTGCCGGAGGATTTCCTTTACGGTCGCGTCTTTCGCTACAAGGGAAATCTTCTCTTCCTGCGAATCTGCGTCCGTCGCATAAATGCCCATGCAGCACATAAATAACAATACAAGCTGCATTTTCATAATTCGAATCACATGTCTTAAATTCATTCCTTTTTGAATTAAACATTTTCTATACAAAATCTTTTTCATTCTCTTTTAAATTATAAAGTTGATAATAACATTGATAATAATATTGTTTCGATAAAAAGTCAGATACTGACTTTAGGCGCCGGAAAGTGTTATAACCGTTTTCCGGCTTTTTGGATTGTTTGATTGCGCTTCTATTTCATAGGCCTATCGTTTTAAAGGGTTAATCACTCGATGCGAACAGGTAAAGGTAATCGGAATAGCCGCCGCTATTCCCGGCCGTTCGCACCACGGATGGACTGCTCTGTCCGCCGGCTGCAGCGATTCGACACGCTGCCCGCCGCCGGGCATGTACACCGGCGCGATGTCATACGGGGTACGAAGCGCCGTAAAGTCCTTCCGGGTTCTTTCGTCCGCCTCCGGCCCCTGTTGCGCGCGTTCCCTTTTCTGTCGGGAGGCTTCGCCGGCCCTATCTTTTTCAAGCAATTCCATCTTCGTTTTGTCTTGCGTTATATATATAGTACGTTTCAGAAGGCCGACCGCCTAGTTGAAGAGGCGATTTTTACCTATAAAAAAACATAAAACGGAAAAGGGGCAGAAGAAGACAACTCGTAACCCGACGCTCATACGCTGATTTGCAACGGGTTGGAATCCGAGTGTTAAAAATGAAGGAAAGCACAGAAAATTCATCCTTTCGCGTCCCCTCAATCTCCATTCTCCATTCTCCATTCTTCATTCTCAATTCTCAATTCTTCATTTTACCAGCCTGCTGTTACGGCGTCCATCCATACCGTGCGTCGGGCGAGGAAGATTTTGAGTTCCTGCACTTCGTTTTCCCATGTTTGGAGGACGGGTTCCTTCATGATGGTTTCGGCAAAGGTATCGTCCCACCGTTCGTAGTTGGCCAGCGCCGAGAGTCGGATGTATTGTGCCGTTTCGTTGATGAACTGGTAGAGCAGCGGGAGGTCGTCTGTTTTCATCTTAGTCCAGTATTTTTTGACCACTTGCCGGAAATAGGGGTCTTCGAGCATTTTGCTGTAATATTCGTAGATGTCAACTTCATACTCCGGACCTATCTCCTTGGCTACTTTCCAGTCAGGATAGGCATAGCCGAAACTGCAATCCAGATCCCAGATGGGTGAGCGGCGGAGCAGGCCATCCGTACTGTTTTCGACGAAATAGTATCTGTTCGGGTCGATGGAGGCGATAAACTGGCTGACGATGTACCATTGGGCAAAGGATTCCACGTCGATGTATTTTCGATATCCGGTTGCGGTACTGAAATCGTAGCGTTTGAGTGCAGCCTCGAGACCGTTGATCAGGTTCATGAAATACACCGTATTTTCCGCTGTGGCCGGATCGGGCGCCTTAAAGGTGTACGGGTATTCGTAGGAAACCGAGAGGGCATAGAAGGGTTCCAGGTTATAGAAATTGACGTCTAATTCGCCGACAAATCCGCTGTCGTCCACATTGACTCGATCCGGAGCAGCTTTCACATGTTCCCCCAAAAGATACTGTCCCTCATATTTGCCGTTGAGAAAGACGTCGACGTATTTCATGCGCGGCGTCCAGGGCATCCCCGTGAGCCGGCTCAGTTCGAAGCCGGCGGCTGTGCGCAACAGCGACCTGTCCGAATAGTTGGCCAGCAGCACCCAGTCCTTGTCCGCCGGCATACCGAGCATGGAGGCTTTTTCGTCGAGTTTGATACGGTAGGGTTTTTTGGGGAAGAAGGTCCAGGTTGAATTGCCGCGTCCCCGGATTTTCATTGTCCCCGTGTAGTCATTCCCGTCCAGCGTGTTCGTGATGGAGAGGGTTGCGTTCACGTAATCTTCTTTCGAGGTAATGGGCTGCCGGTTGGTGTTGATGTGGACCATCGGCAGGCCGTTGAAGGCATACACCCTGACGGTGTAATTTTTGGTTCTACCTGCCGTGTCGCGCACGGTATAGACGACCGGCGAGGAGAAATCCACGCGCGTGACGCCGCTCTCCTGTACCTGATTTCCAATCTGCACGGAGTTGCCTTCAAACGTGAATACGGGCGTCAGCAGCTTGTCGGCCATGACATAGGGCGCCAGTGCGCGGATCACGGTATCGCTTATTTCACACGCCACATCGTCCAGAAGCGACAGCGGATTGTTCGACGCCTTGAAGGCAAACGACAGGATACGCGGTTCGTCTTTATACTTCGGCAGCCGGATCACGGTCGGCGGTTCGCCGATCAGCGTCACCTCCACATAATCGGGATGACGGGCGTCCACCTCGCGGAACATCAACTCGCCGCCGGCCTGTACGCCGGTAGAAGTCCACGTGACGCCTTCGTCGACCGAGGTTTCCCATTCGAATGATTCCGGGTGAATGCGCACCTGCGGCGTGACGCCCGAGACACGCAAATAACCCTCCGCCCCGTCCGGAATGCGTTTGCCGCCGAGCGTCCAGTACCACACGCCGTCCGTCTGTTCCACGCCGATTTGCGGTGTATCTTCTCCCGCGCCGCCGTGATGTATGACAATCGGCTCATGGAGCGCAAAGGTCATCGTATACCCCGAACCGTCGGGGAGCGGCGTCACCGACTTCACATAGTCATTGGCCTGCAAGACGCCGATCACGCCCTGTATGGCCGCGATGTTGCCGTTCACCGTCTGCTGCCAGGCTTCGAGCGTAGCCACACGTTCTTTCAGTTTATCCACGTCGTCCGAAAGATCGGTACAGGCGCAAAATACACATGCCGCTACGGACATGCCACATGCGAAGCGAATCATTCGTCGCTTCAGCATGGTCACAGTTAAATTCAACCAGTTGTTCGTTTTCATTGTTCCCATTGTTTTACAGCTATTTTTTTCTATTGTTTCTTCTTATAAAATAAATTTCAGTTAGGCTCTTCGGAAAAAGCGTTCCAAAAATACACTGTTTTTTAATGCCGGCCAAATTATTATTTGCACCCATGGATGACTTTTTTAATTCCGGAATCACTTTTTTCACTACTCTTGCGGCTCGGCGCAGGTTCTACCTTCGCCAAGCATACGCTTTTATTTTTATGGGAATGATTTTTTTGCTACTTTTGCGACTGAAGTTTTAGGGACAATAGAGACAATTTGGGAAAGTAGAGCATTATCGGAAGACAGACCCTAATGTCCCAAGAAGTCCCAAAAATCCCAAGAAAAGAGCAAAAGCAAAATGAAAGCAGAAAACAACAAACAGGGTTTTATCCCCAAACACGACGGCTACCGCAACCTCATCAGCTACCAAAAAGCCGAAATCATCTATGACGGCACGGTATATTTCACCGGTCGCTTTTACAGAAAGCCCGACCGGACTATCGACCAGATGGTGCAGGCTGCCCGCAGCGGGAAACAAAACATTGTGGAGGCAAGTATGGCTTCTGCCACCTCAAAGGAAACCGAAATCAAACTCGCTAACGTGGCAAAGGCGTCGCTCGAAGAACTGCTGATAGATTACGAGGATTTTCTGCGAACGCGCAATTTGCCCGTTTGGGGAATAGAACATCACCTGACTGCGCGTTTTCGCGAGCTGAACCGAACGTCCGGTGCCACCTATCAAACCTACATCAAGGCAATAGAAAATGAAAGTCCCGAGATTTGTGCCAACAGCATGATTTGCCTGATAAAAATTGTCACCTACCTGCGGGCAAAACAAATACAGCAACTTGAAGAAGATTTCCTGGAACACGGCGGCCTGCGCGAAAGAATGACAAAAGCAAGAATCGAAAGCAGGAATAAGAATAGCGGAAGCAACGGATGACTTTTTGGGCAAATGCATCCCATGCGTTTGCCCTAAATACCCTTTGAAAGGTATTGGCTGTTTTATGCGGAAGTTGTACCTTTGCGCCTCTTTTGATAACGACATTATGACAGAGATAAGGAAAGAAACGGGAACCGTACAGGTGAAACGGGGACTTGCAGAAATGTTGAAGGGCGGGGTAATTATGGACGTCGTCGATCCGGAACAGGCGAAGATGGCCGAAGAGGCGGGAGCGGTAGCCGTGATGGCGCTGGAGCGTGTCCCTTCGGACATCCGGGCGCAGGGCGGTGTGGCGCGCATGTCCGACCCCGAAATGATCGCCGGCATTCAGAATGCCGTGTCGATCCCCGTTATGGCCAAGGCGCGTATCGGACATATCATGGAGGCGCGTGTGCTGGAAGCGCTGAACATCGACTTCATTGACGAGAGCGAGGTGCTGACCCCGGCCGATGAGGCGTATCATATCCTGAAAACCGATTTCAAAGTGCCGTTTGTATGCGGCGCGCGCAATCTGGGCGAAGCGCTCCGGCGTGTGGGCGAGGGTGCGGCCATGATACGCACCAAGGGCGAAGCCGGCACGGGCGACATCGTCGAGGCCGTGCGCCACATCCGTCAGGTGAACGATGACATACGGCGTGTCGTGAACGCTTCGCCGATGGAACTGATGACGATTGCCAAAGAACTGGGTGCACCTTACGAACTGGTATTGCAGGTCAGGGAACTGGGACGGCTTCCGGTGGTCAACTTTGCTGCCGGCGGCGTGGCCACGCCAGCCGATGCCGCCCTGATGATGCTGCTGGGCTGCGACGGCATCTTTGTCGGTTCGGGCATCTTCAAGTCCGGCCAGCCGGCTCGGCGCGCCAAAGCCATCGTCGAAGCCGTAGCGCACTATCAGGATGCCGGACTGGTGGCCAAAGTGTCCGCAGGACTGGGCGACGCCATGCGCGGCCAGAGCGCAGCCCGGCTGGAAGAAGGAGAAAAACTGGCCGGACGGGGCTGGTAGAAAGAATCACAGACAGACAGAAAGCATGAAAATCGGTATTCTGGCATTGCAGGGCGCCGTGCGGGAACATCGTAGCGTACTGCACCGACTGGGCGTGGAAACGGCCGACGTACTGAATCCGGAAGACCTGCAGGGCATCGACGGCCTGATCCTTCCCGGCGGAGAAAGTACGACCGTGGGAAAGTTGCTGGTTCGCTACGGACTGCTGCAACCCGTTGCCGAAGCCGGTCGTAGGGGGCTTCCCATCTTCGGGACGTGCACGGGACTGATTCTGCTCGCGAAACACATCAACGGCAGCGAACAGCATCGCCTGGGACTGATGGATACGCAGGTGGAACGGAATGCCTTTGGACGCCAGCCGGCCAGTTTCGAGGCCGACATGTCCATCCCCGTACTGGGCGACGCGCCGTTCCACACCGTCTTTATCCGTGCGCCGTACATCGAAAGGGCCGGCCGGGGCGTCCGTCCTCTGCTCGTGCACGAAGGCAAAATCCTCCTGGCCGAACAGGACAACTTCCTGGCAGCCGCCTTTCATCCCGAACTGACGGACGACACGCGGCTGCACGAACGGTTTCTCCGGAAAGTAGCCGGCTGAAAGCAACAGACATTCATTACCCGCCATGGCAAGAAATAAATTACGGAAATTCGCGGAGATGAACCATTATCCCAACGTGTTTCAATACCCGTCGGGGGTATTGCATGAAAAGGGATTCGAGATGAAAGGCCGCTGGAGGGAAACGTATTTCGGGAACCCGTCTCCCGTGGTGCTCGAACTGGGATGCGGCAAGGGCGAATACACCGTCGGATTAGGCAGGCTCTTCCCCGGGAAAAACTTTATCGGCGTGGACATCAAGGGCGCACGGATGTGGTCGGGCGCGAAACAGGCGCTCGAAGAACAGCTGTCCAACGTAGCCTTCCTGCGTACCCGCATCGAACTCCTCCCCCACTTCTTTGCACCGGGCGAGGTGTCCGAAATCTGGATCACGTTTCCCGACCCCCAGATGAAGAAAACCAACAAGCGGATGACTTCCGCGTGTTTCCTGCGGATGTACGGCGAGTTGCTGAGCGGAGGGGGCGTGATTCACCTGAAGACCGACAGCCCGTTCATGTACGCCTATACCCGCGAAATAATCCGCGTCAACCGTCTGCCGGTGCTGGTCGACACGGAAGACCTGTACCGCAGCCGGCCTGCAAACGAAATCCTCTCGATCCGGACGTATTACGAACAGCAGTGGCTTTCCCGCGGAATGAACATCAAATACCTCCGATTCGTCTGCGAGCCGCGGGAGGAATACCTCGAACCGGACTTCGTCCCCGAACCGGATCCCTACCGGAGTTTCGGTCGGGAACAGCGTCCCCGGAGCGAGTGAACCACGCCCTCCCGCGCGCGTTTAAGAATCTTTATGTATAAAATTACGGAAAACGAGGCACAACATACCGGCATTCCAACCTGTAATGCACGTACATTCCAGATTGTCCTACATTCTCCTCTCCATTCATCGTTCATCATTCATCGTTCATCGTTTTTTCCGGCGGATCAAATCGTATGCCGTTTTGGCTGCCTGTTCGAGGATGTCCTCCTTGCCGGGAATGGTGCGATGCTGCATCAGTATCTTTCCGTCGCAGATGACGGTATCGACACAACTGCCGTTGGCGGCAAAGACGAGGTTCGACACGAAGTTGAAATTCGGCGTGAAGACGGGCATTGTCAGGTCAATCAGGCAAAGGTCGGCCAGACGGCCTTCTTCGATACGTCCCGCATCGCATCCGGCGAGTTTGGCGCCGGCCTCCGTAGCGGCATACAGCATCTCGTCGCAGGGAAGCGCCTCCGGGTCGTTCCGCCACGCCTTTCCGAGTAGGGAGGCCAGTTTCATCACCTCCACCATGTCCAGGTTGTTGGACGACGAACAGCCGTCCGTGCCCAGTCCAACCGTCACGCCGGCCGCACGCATCTCCTTGTATTTAAACCTGTAGCCCGAAGCCAGTTTCATGTTAGAGGCCGGATTGTGTACGACTTTCACGCCATGTTCCGCCAGCAGTGCGATTTCCTCCTCATCCACATGCAGCGCATGCGCCAGCGACCATCGCGGCGAGAGGACGCCCAGCCGGTGCAGGTAGCGGACAGGCGTCGTGCCGAACCGCGCCCGGCACAGTTCCACTTCGCCTTCCGTTTCGGACAGGTGTATCTGGACGGGCAAGTCATGTGTTTCGGCAAACTCGTGCGCCCATTGCAGCAGTTCGCCGGAGACGGTGTAAATGGCATGTGGCCCCAGCGCCGGCCGGATACGCGGGTTGCGGAACGCGGACGGGTGGAAGCGGTCGGCAATCCGCCGGCGGGTTTTTTCCGTCAACTCGGGCCGGAAATGGTCGAAACAGGCTTCCGAAAGCACGGCGCGCAGTCCCGTCTCCTCGACGGCGGCATAGGTGGCATCCGGGTAGTGGTACATGTCGAAAAACGCGGTCGTCCCGCTCTGGATCATCTCTACACAGGCCAGTCTGGCGCCGTGGTAAACGTCGTCCTCCGTCAATTTGGCTTCGTTCGGCCAAATCTTTTCGTTGAGCCAAGGCATCAGCGGCATGTCGTCGCCGAAGCCGCGAAACAGCGTCATTGCCGCGTGCGTGTGCATGTTCATCAGTCCGGGAATCACCGCTTTGCGGCGACCGTCGATGACCGTGGCGCCCGGCGCATCGATGGCCGGAGCTATGCGCCGGATACGGTTCCCCACAATATGAATATCCGTAGAGACGCCGTTTAATTCGGCCGACTGTATCAGCAGTTCCAACGTTTTTCCGTTTAGCTCCGTTTATTTCCAGTTCCGGTAAAACTCCGCCACGGCTTCGATGCCGGTGTAGAATCGCTCCAGGCCGAAGTTTTCGTTGGGCGAGTGAATGGCATGGCGTTCCAGCCCGAATCCCATCAGCACCGTCTTGACGCCCAGCATCCGCTCAAACGCCGGGACAATCGGGATACTGCCGCCGCGGCGCATGGCCAGCGGCTTCTTCCCGAAAGCGACGGTGAACGCCCGTTCGGCCGCCCGGTAGGCCGGCAAGTCAATGGGGCAAACGTATGCCTGTCCGCTGTGACAGTGGGTCACCCGCAACTTTACGCCATCCGGCGCGGCGGCAGTCAGCCAATCCATGACCAGCTGCGTGATTCGCGCGGCGTCCTGATGAGGCACCAGCCGGCAGGAGATTTTGGCATACGCCTTTGAGGGCAGTACCGTCTTGGCGCCCTCGCCTGTGTACCCGCCCCGGATGCCGCATATGTCGAACGACGGGCGGCAACTGTTCCGCTCCAGCGTTGAATAGCCGGCCTCGCCAGCGAGGGCCTCCACGCCGATCGCCTGCCTGTATTTCGCTTCGTCGAACGGCGCCTGCGCCATCATTTCCTTCTCTTCGGGCGAAAGTTCCTGCACGTCATCGTAAAAATGTGGAATCGCAATCCGCCCGTCGGCATCCGTCACGTCCGCCAGCAAGCGGCACAGGACGTTGACGGGATTGGCCACGGCGCCTCCAAAATGACCGGAATGCAGGTCGCGGTTCGGCCCCGTCACTTCAACTTCCCAGTAGGACAGCCCCCGCAGCCCGGTCGTCAGCGACGGCGCCTCCTCGCTGTACATGCTTGTATCCGAGACCAGGATCACATCCGCCCTCAACAGGTCGCGATGCGCTTCGCAAAACGGTTCCAGGCTGGCCGAACCGATTTCCTCTTCCCCCTCGACGATGAATTTTACGTTGCATCTCACCAGTCCTTCCCGCAGCGCCGTCTGGAAACCTTTCAGCTGAATCATCAGCTGT
>JAISWC010000287.1 GCA_031271245.1 Tannerella sp.
TCCGGCCAGTTTCACATACTCGGCGCGTTCGACACGGGCACGCCACTGATGCTGTTCGTGCCATGCGGGAATGGCATATATCCCCCAGTGCACGAACATGCCGAACCGCTTCTCGAAAAACCAGTCGCGTCCGTCGCCAAAACGCTTGACCGCACCTCCCGGCGACGGATGCTGTTCCGCAGCCAAAGACTCCGCCTTCACTTCCGCGGCAGACCCGCCGTCGGCTGCCGGCAACACGTCCAGCCCCAGAGAAAAAGCCCCCAGACCCATTGCCGATTTCCGTATAAACTCGCTCCTGTTCATGATTGAATCAATTTTGAATTGCCATAGACAGCAAAAAATGTTTGCTGCAAATGTAGGAGAAAAATTCGACCGAAAGAATATTTTTTGTACGTTTGCATGGATTACATGATATGTGATGTTATGTTTGGACAAAGATTACAACAGAAATTACAGCAGCGGATGTCGCCGCAGCAAATTCAATATGTTCGTCTGCTGGAACTTCCGGCTATGGAAATGGACGACCGTGTCAAGCAAGAACTGGAAGAAAATCCGGCGCTGGAAGAAGGTCTTGACATTTCCCGGGACGAAGAAGGGGATGAAAATACGTTCGATACGGAGGAGCCGGAAATCTCCGGTGCAAACGAGGCCGACCTCTCCCTGGGCGATTACCTGACCGAAGATGACATTCCCGACTACAAGCTGGCTCAAATCAGCAGCCAGGCCGAACGGAAAGAAGAGATTCCTTTTTCCACAGGGCCTTCGCTGCATGAACATCTCGAAGAGCAGCTGGGCTTGCAGAACCTGTCGGAACAGCAGCAGCGAATCGGCGAGTATATCATTGGAAACATTGATGACGACGGTTACTTGCGACGCGACATAGAGGCAATCACGGACGACCTTATATTCAGAGCGGGGGAAAGCGTGAGCGAAGCGGCCGTCCGGTCCGTTCTGTCGGTCATACAGGATTTTGACCCGATCGGCGTTGCAGCCCGCAATCTGCGGGAATGTCTTTTACTGCAACTGGAACACAAGAGCCGGACACCCGAAACGGAGTATGCCATTGGAATCCTCAAAAATCATTTCGACGCATTTGTCCGCAAACATTACGAAAAGATTCAGAAGGCCATGAACCTCGACGAAGACAGCCTCAAGCGCATTTTTCACGAGATTACCTCCCTGAATCCCAAACCCGGCAACAGTTGGAACAGCGGAACAGATACGCGGCTGAACCAAATCATCCCGGACTTTGTCGTCGAGGAGAACAATGGAGAACTGACGCTGAGCATGAACCGGCGCAGCGTGCCCGACCTGCACATCAGCCCCGAATATACCGCCATGTTTCAGGATTATATGGGCAACAAGGCCAACCGCAGCGGCCAGATGAAGGAAGCCGTACAGTTCGTCAAACAAAAACTGGATTCCGCACAGTGGTTTATCGACGCCCTGCGGCAACGCTACGAAACGCTGCAACGCACCATGCAGACCATCATCCTCCTGCAACGGGATTTCTTCCTCTCCGGCGACGAATCCAAACTCCACCCGATGATACTGAAAGATGTCGCCGAACATTCCGGTTACGACATCTCGACCATTTCGCGCGTCAGCAACAGCAAATATGTGCAGACGAATTTCGGCGTCTATCCGCTGAAATTCTTTTTCTCCGAATCTACCCAAAACGAAAGCGGCGAGGAAATTTCCACCCGCGAGGTTCGACAGATCATGCGGGAAACCGTCGACGCGGAAGACAAGCACAAACCCGTCACGGACGAAGAACTCACCGCGCTGCTGAAGAAAAAAGGATACCTCATTGCACGCCGTACCGTGGCCAAATATCGCGAACAGATGAACATCCCGGTTGCCCGGCTCAGAAAAGAATTGTAACTTTGCGCCACAAACAATACAAGGAGTGATATGAACTTTCCAACCAATCTGAAGTATACCCGGGATCATGAATGGATTCGGGTAGAAGGAGAAACCGCCCTCGTCGGCATCACCGACTACGCGCAAAGCGAACTGGGCGAAATCGTCTATGTTGACATCACGACCGAGGGCGAAACCCTGAACCGGGAAGACGTCTTCGGCACCATTGAAGCCGTAAAGACGGTTTCCGACCTCTTCCTGCCGGTATCGGGCGAAGTGCTCGAATTTAACCGCGAACTGGAAGAGCATCCGGAACGGGTCAACGCCAGTCCATACGAAGACGGCTGGCTGATCCGGATAAAACCGTCCGATCCGGCCGAACCGGACACCTTACTTTCCGCCGAAGCATATCGACAGTTAATCGGATGACCGTATGACGCCTTCCGTAAGCATCATCATGGGCAGTACGTCCGACTGGCCGGTCATGGAAAAAGCCGCCCGGTTTCTGGACGAGATGGAGATCCCGTTTGAGATGAATGCCTTGTCGGCACATCGCACGCCGGAAGAAGTCGAGCAGTTTGCGAAAGGCGCCCGGCCGCGCGGCGTCAAGGTCATTATCGCCGCAGCAGGCATGGCGGCGCATCTGTGCGGCGTTATCGCCTCCATGACGACGCTGCCCGTCATCGGCGTGCCGGTGAACGCCTCGCTCGACGGCATGGACGCCCTGCTGGCCATCGTGCAGATGCCGCCCGGGATTCCCGTAGCCACGGTTGGCATCAACGGCGCACTCAACGCCGCCATCCTGTCGGCCCAAATCCTCTCGCTCGGCGACGGAGCGCTCCAGCAACGACTGCTCGACCACAAGGATTCTCTGAAGAAGAAAGTGGTGGAAGCCAACGAAATGCTGGCCGGCGTGACGTTCAAATACAAAACCAATTGACCCTCCGTTATCAGCGTCGTCCGTCGTCTGTCGTCCGGATCGGAAACACTCCGCTGGGCGGCGACTTCCCGATCCGTATTCAGTCCATGGCCTCCGTATCCACCATGGACACGGAAGCGGCCGTCCGGCAAGCCGTCCGGATGATTAAAGCCGGCGCCGAATACGTCCGTTTCACGGCGCAGGGCGAGCGTGAAGCCCGTCAACTGGGCGTCATCCGCCGGGCGTTGCGTGCGCAGGGCTGCGACACGCCTCTGGTGGCAGACATCCATTTCAATCCGAAAGCGGCCGCCGTTGCCGCCGCAAACGTGGAAAAGGTACGCATCAATCCCGGCAACTACGTCGACGGGGTCAAATCGTTCCGGCCAACCGTTTACACCGAAGAAAGCTACGCGGCCGAACTCCGGAAAATCCGCGAGCGGTTCGTACCGTTTCTCGAACGGTGCAGAAAACAGGGCACGGCCATCCGGCTCGGCGTCAATCACGGTTCGCTGTCCGACCGCATCCTGAGCCGCTACGGCGATACGCCGGAAGGCATGGTTGCCTCGTGCATGGAATACCTGCGTATCTGCCGGGAAGAATATTTCCCGGAGGTCGTCATTTCGATCAAGGCGTCCAATACGGTGGTGATGGTGCAGACCGTGCGCCTGCTGGTGCAGACGATGGATGCGGAAGACATGCACTACCCGCTGCATCTGGGCGTGACGGAGGCCGGCGACGGAGAAGACGGCCGTATCAGGAGTGCGGTGGGAATCGGCTCGCTGCTGGCCAACGGCTTAGGCGATACCATCCGCGTGTCGCTGAGCGAGCCGCCCGAAGCGGAAATTCCCGTCGCCCGCAAACTGGCAGACTACATCCGGCAACGTGAACGCCATGCGCCTGTGGAGGCGCCGGATACGTGCCGGTCCGGTTTTTCGCGCGCCACACGTACCGTCGGCCGTATCGGCGGCACCGCTCCGCCGGTGGTTATCTCCGACCACAGTCAGGGCGTCTGCACAATAGACGATGCCAATCGCCCGGACTTCATCTACCTCGGCGCAAACAGAGCGGCCGATTCTTCCGAAACCGGTGAAGCTATCCCGCGGATTGTTGACGCGGATGGCTGGGAAAATCAGCCGGAGACGTATCCGTATTTCCGTGCAAACGACCTGGACAGACTGTCGCGGTGTACTGCGCCGCTGAAGTTTGTCGAATGTAGCGGCAACGACCTGGACGGCGAACGTATCCGGCTGCTCCGGCAGGAGCCTTCCGCAGTCATCGTATGGGACGGACGCCATCCGGACTACATCAACGAGGCGCGTGCACTGGCTTGCCGCCTGCGGCAAGCGCATTGCGACACGCCGCTGATTTTGCGCCGCCGCTACCGGGAACCGGACCGGGAAACACTGCAAATACAGGCGGCGGTCGATTTCGGCGCCCTGCTGCTCGACGGCATCGGCAACGGCCTTATGCTGAGCCATGCAAACGTCGACCCCGGCGTAACGGACGGTTACCTGTTCAGCATCCTGCAAGCTGTCCGGCTGCGGATCAGCAAGACGGAATACATCTCCTGTCCCGGTTGCGGCCGGACGCTCTATGACCTGCAAACAACCGTCGCCCGTGTCAAGGCCGCTACGTCCCATCTGAAAGGGCTGAAGATTGCCGTTATGGGCTGCATCGTCAACGGCCCGGGCGAAATGGCCGACGCCGATTACGGCTATGTCGGCGCCGGCCGGGGGTGCGTCAACCTGTACAGGGGCCGGGAATGCCGGCGCCGGAATATCCCCGAAAAGGAAGCGGTACAACAACTGATACAGCTAATCAGGGAAAGCGGCGACTGGAAATAAATCTTCAAAAGGATGTACATCGGACGGTGTACATTCGCGTTTGGCGTTGGAAAAAACACGCCCAAAAGGGGTACACCGGAAGATATTTTCCGGATTGCTTCCTGCTTCCTTCCTCGCAGTCGCAGGGACGGTTAGCGGTAGCGATCGCCGACCCGTCACCGGCAGGAACGGAGCAGCCTTATACTTCAATTATCTCGTACCTGTCTTTCCCGACGAATAGAATGGAAGCAAACTTCACGTCGCTGCGCTTTTCGAACCGGGCTGAACGTTTGTATCTCTTTAACTGTTCGACCGATTCATCCTGTTTTGTTTTCAGTTCGCGTTCGTCTTCTTTTTTGAGGTATTTAATTTCCCAGACCCATTCGTATTTGATGTCGGGCAGGCGCGGACTGCGATACAGGAAAATATCCATGTAACCGTCTTCCACTTCCGTTTCGGAGACCGGCACGTAAAGATTGCTCTGGAACAGCCCGTTGAACAGCATGATTTTGATATACTTTTCGTCGAACGAAATCAGATCGCGGTTCGACAGCCGTTTGAATATGTTATGGCTCACGTATTCGATGTACGGATAAGGGTTTCCATGGTATGCCAATTCTTCGAGAGACGCTATTTGTCCGGTCAAATCGATGATCACATTTTCGTTTGTACTGACGGTTATCTGTGCGATGTATTCCCAGCACAGGGTCTGGATGGAATAGTTTGGAATTTTCAGTCGAAGGCTTCCTCTTTCAAACCTGTCGATCGTAAGCAGTCCCATATATACGAGCAGCGA
>JAISWC010000303.1 GCA_031271245.1 Tannerella sp.
AAAACTATGAGGCTGCGGATTTAAGGTATAGATAATTGTGATTGTATTGTGGCTAAATCTTTTTTTGAGGTGCTATAGTTGTTAGCTCTCCATATTTGACGTGCGCGATCACTTCATAATAACACCGGCATTCAGATTGACGTCATCCCCGGATACCTGCTGATGAACTGGAAACGGGGTAGAGACGTGGCGCGCCGCGTCTCTATAGCAGTCGCGCCCGGTATGGAGCTGCCCCGCACGCATACAGACGCAAAATTTCGCCCCGTCTGACAGGCAGGAAATTTTCTCACGTGTACGGACACAGACGCAAAATTTTGCGTCTCTGCGGGGAATCGGACGCTACGCGCACTGTAGAGACGTTGCGCGAAACGTCTCTACAGAACAGTGCGTTCCCGTGCATATACGTGGCGTGTATATCGCAGTCAGCGGCGCACGGAGGGGTGAAGGCGGTGTATGGACAGGAAGGGTAACAGACCGTTCATCCAAATAGCAAAGAGGCTGTCCCCGTGCGGGAGCGGCCTCTTTGTCTCTTCCTGCATGGATAATACGTTTGACGGGGTAGCATCTCAAAAAAAAGATTTAGCCGTCGGAAAATGGATTTTTATGAATCAGGTTGGCAGTGGTAGCGACCGTCGGAAAAAACGAGCGCTTGCCGCCCCGTCCCTGTGGGGTACGAAGCAGTCCGGTCCGGCTCGAATGGCATCCGGCTCCGCTCCTCGCAGTCGCAGGAACAATGGATGGCTGACGGTCGCGACCGCCAAGATCCTCATGCACCGTGCACCCTTCCGTGATGAACCCGTGACTCTTTGAATTGCGCCCGATAATTTTGCCGCGGGAATATACGCTTTGGCCTTTTTTCCCGTTAGTAGAAAGATATAAACGAAAGAATTATGAAGATGCGTGCGTTGGTAGCACTGTTGTTTTTGTCCATATCCGTGAACGGACTGGCTCAAGGCGGACGGATTCGGATTTCCGGGAATGTGCGGGATGCCGACGGGAGTCCGCTGGATTTAGTAGCCGTGCAGGTGGAGCATACGCTCATTGGAGCGATCACCAACGAAGAGGGCTTTTATTCGCTTTCGGTTGCGCCGGGCGATTCCATTACGCTGTTATTTTCCTGTTTGGGATACAATAAAGCACAGCGAATCATCCCTCATGCCGCTCAGGACATGCGCGTGAACGTGCAGATGAATTATGCGTCGATTGAGCTGGCCGAAGTGAGTGTGACGGCCACCCAAAGGCAAACGACCACCATGGAAACGATTGATGCCAACCGGCTGAAGATTCTGCCCGACCCGTCCGGCGGAAACATTGAAAGCCTAGTGGTGACGTATGCCGGCGTGACGTCCGGCAACGAGTTGAGTTCGCAATACTCGGTGCGCGGTGGGAGTTACGACGAAAATATTGTGTATGTAAACGGAATGGAAGTATTTCGTCCGCTGCTGATTCGTTCGGGCGAGCAGGAAGGATTAAGTTTCATCAACCCGAACATGACCGAAGCGGTACAGTTTTCGGCCGGAGGCTTTGAGGCGCGCTACGGCGACAAAATGAGTTCGGCCCTCGACATCAGATACAAGCAGCCCAGGGCGTTCGAAGCCTCGGTGTCGGCCAGTCTGATGGGGGCGAGCGCCTACGTCGGCAGTTCGACCGGAAAATTCACGCAGGTATCCGGACTGCGCTACAAAACAGGGCGTTCGCTGCTGGCAACGATGGATACCGATGCCGACTATGACCCGACTTTCGTGGATTTTCAGACCTACTGGACCTGTCGCCTGTCTCCGGCCTGGGAAATCAATTTTTTGGGGAATATGTCCTTGAATAACTACAAGTTCATTCCTCACGGGCGGGAGACCGTTTTCGGCACGCTCGACAATCCGCAGAAGTTTCGGGTAGGATTCGGTGGCATGGAACGCGACAGATTCCAGACGCTGTACGGTGCGCTCACGCTGAAACGTTCGCTGGGCGCACATTCTGAAATCGGCCTGCAGGCGTTCGGTTTTCACAGCCGCGAGGAAGAAAGCTACGACATTACCGGCGTTTACTGGATGGACATTGCCGCCGCAAACGATTCGAAGGACGACGCTCTGGAAATCCTGTCGCTGGCCAGTTACCATGAACATGCCCGCAACCGTTTGCTGGCCGGCGTCGTTCATGCTGGGCTGTATGGCGTGACGAAGTTCGCCGGCAATCATACGCTAAAATGGGGCGCAAATATCCAGCAGGAGCGGATTGGCGATAAAATCGGCGAATGGGAAAGCCGTGATTCGTCCGGTTATTCGTTGCCCCAGACCGGCACGGATGTGAACGTGATTGCGAATCTTTTTTCGGACAATCAGTTGGAAAGCGCCCGTTTTTCCGCTTACATGCAGGATGTGTTCAAGTTTCGTTCGGAACAGGGACTGTTCACGATTGTGGGAGGCATACGAGGCAGTCACTGGACGTATAACCGGGAATTTATTTTCAGTCCGCGCCTGTCCCTGGGTTTTATCCCGAATGTAAACCAGAACTGGACTTTCCGCCTGGCGTCCGGCGTTTATTATCAGTCCCCTTTTTACAAGGAATTGCGTGTGGAAGCGAAAGATGAGCAGGATAACAGCATCATTCGGCTGAACAGCCGGCTGAAGTCCCAACGTTCGATTCATCTAATCGGCGGAGGAGATTATGTTTTTCGTGCGGCGGGACGGAATTTCAAACTGACGACGGAACTGTATTATAAAAAGTTAGACCAGCTGAATCCTTATACGGTGGATAATGTAAAAGTCCGTTATTATGGCGAGAACTGTGCGAAGGGATACATTACCGGGATAGACATGAAATTTTTCGGAGAAATGGTTCCCGGCACAGATTCGTGGCTCAGTTTATCGCTGATGAAGTCGGAGCAAACCATCCGCGGCATTACGAAAGCGCCTTTACCCAACAGTCAGGGTTACAACCTTTCGCTTTATTTTCAGGATTATTTTCCCGGCTACAAACGGGCGATGTTGAACCTGAAAGGCGTATTGGCCGGCGGATTTCCGGTCACGATTCCCCGTAAGGGCTATGAAGACGGGTATCACCGCACGCCGCCATACCGTCGGATAGACATCGGAATGACCTATCAGCTGGCCAGCGGCGCCGATGCGATTATGGACAGGCGTTTTTTCAGGAATTTCAAAAATATCTGGCTGGGCGTGGATGTGTTCAACCTGCTCGGCATTCGGAATACAAATTCATACTATTGGATTACAGACGTATACAATCAGCAACATGCCGTTCCCAATTACTTGACCGGCCGTCAAATAAATGTACGCGTAAGCGTGGATATTTGATTGGAGAAATGTACCGTAAAGGGCATTGCTAAAAAATAGAATTTTAAGTCAAACAGAATCAGCCGCTTGTGATTTTCTATAAAAAAAACTGTCGAAAAAGTTTGGTAGGAAGAAAAAAAGGATTACCTTTGCACCCGCTTTGAGAGAAAAGCATACCGCGAGACGGAGCTGTGACGAGAGTTGCCTGCGTTTTAGCGGAAG
>JAISWC010000001.1 GCA_031271245.1 Tannerella sp.
CTTGACGAGCCGCCCACCGACTGGTCGCAACTTACGAACAGCGCGTTCTTTACACGTACGCCCGGCGAACTTGTCTTTTCCGGCAAGCAGCGCGGAAGAAGGCTTTACTTCTCCATGCGGTGGGAAAATACCCGCGGCGACAAAGGACCCTGGAACGACATCGACAGCGTCATTATCCCGTAAATTAACGATGAACGATAAACGATAAACGATGAACAAATAAAATCTCTGTGAAACTCTGTGTCCTCCTACAAATCCATGTAAGATTTACTACGTTCTTTTTCTTACAAAAGAGCGACACAGAGCAACACAGAGAGATTCAAAGAATAGAATAGAAAAAGAATTTTTTAATATATAATTTGATTAATTAGATAACAACCAACTAAAAAGAAAACGTATGAAAAAGAGAATTTTTACTTTGTTTATTCTCAGCTTTTTGCTGAGTGGAGCGCTCTCGAATGTGAAGGCGCAACCGTGGGCGTACAGTACTAATATAGGCAGCAATTATATAGTTGAAACGTCTGTAAGCCGCGATTACTATGCTGCTTTTGGGAACTGTTCAAACACTCTGACTATTAACTTTGGAGGTCTATTTAATGTCAGCGCGTCTCCTATCAGCGATAGTAGGGATACGATACTAGTTCTTCGTAATGGGGTGGAAGTTGTTAGGTTTAATACAGCTTCCATGTCTAAGACGGTGAGCTTGTCGTGGGGTTCCGCTTTAGGCTCTGTCAGATTTTCGGTGATTTATAGATGGGCAGGGGGTGCATCCCTATCAGTAGGGACTTTCGAATATACTGTTTATGCCAATCCAACAGTATCCACCAATTTTGACGGCGTATCGCTGTATGATTATTTCTATGGTCGGACGACGCAATTTCCGGGAAAAGTAGAGTTTACCATCAGAGGCGGATCTCCGGATTTGGAGTACAGCCTGACTAACTTTGCTCAAAATACGACGCCGCGCAGGGTTTACGCAAATGGTTACACCGGTTCCCAAACGATAGCTCTTACTCCGCTTGACATTCAGAATCTGATTCCAGGCTCTACCATTCAGTTCAATGAACCTCACGGTTGCGGGGCTATCATGCCTGTATTCGGTGTTCCGGAAGTACCGGAACCGCTGGGCGGTATTATTCAGCGTCCGATCTATATCGACAAGAGTGTGGAAGCACATGCGACGATTATTCCGGGTACGGGGATTCATTACGTGCCGAGCGGGAAGAATTTCGTATTCAAAGTGATCCCGAAGGAGGCGGATGCCGATGCGAAAGTGACGGTAACGACCGACCGGAAAATTCTCCCGCCGGAGGGCGAAGAGGACATCACCTATAAAATAGATGACGAAGGCATCTGGACCGTCACCATCCGTGGCATACAGGAAGCGCTCAACGTGAACATTTCGTTCGCCGCTCCGAAC
The DNA here is from genome assembly GCA_031271245.1 of Tannerella sp. Taxonomy (GTDB): domain Bacteria; phylum Bacteroidota; class Bacteroidia; order Bacteroidales; family Tannerellaceae; genus Tannerella. Next base: position 1,421 of record JAISWC010000001.1, read on the forward strand.
TCGGCTACGGGCACAGCCGTCGTTGAGGGCGACCAGGTCTGGGGTACAGCGGGTGCAGCCTACATCACTTCTGCTACGGCAGGCAGCGTCCGCATCTACGGCGGTACAGGCGCGCTGGTAAAGACCGTCACCTATTCGTCCGGAACAACGGCTATTCCGCTTCCGGCAGGATTCTATATCCTCTCGAAGGGTGGCAGTAATTACAAAGTGATTGTGAAATAAACCCGAATACTTCATCTTCATTGAAAAATCCCGGAACCGGAAAGCGGTTTCGGGATTTTTTTATATGTACGAACTATGAAATATGAAGTATGAAATATGAAGTATGAAGTATGAAGTATGAGGTATGAAGTATGACGTATGAAGTTAGGAGCTAACGTCATACATCTAATAAAAGTGCCTTTGTTCTGGAGCTTAAAGAGAACCGGATTATCATTAGATGCCATTCGTGACGACGACATCCGACTCCTGTTATAAATAGCATTCCACCCATACTTAATACTTCATACCTCATACTTCATACTTCATACTTCATAATTGATTGTTTCATTTGCGAGAAAGTTTGTATATTTGCGGGCAAAACAAAGAACAACCTTATGTTAAAGGCACAAACAGGTATCATTATAAATTTGAATTATGGCAATATTAACAGGTAACAAAGAGTTTTTCCCCGGAATCGGGAAAATTAATTATGAAGGAAAGGAGAGCCGGAATCCGTTAGCTTTCCGCTGGTATGATGAGAACCAAGTCGTATTGGGTAAAACCATGAAAGACTGGTTTCGTTTTTCGATGGCCTACTGGCATACGCTGTGTGCCGAAGGCGGCGACCCGTTCGGGCCGGGCACGAAGAAGTTCCCCTGGAACGACGCGCCGGACGCCATCAGTCGCGCCAAGTATAAAATGGATGCGGCATTTGAGTTCATGACGAAAATCGGTATTCCGTTCTACTGCTTCCACGACGTGGATTTGGTAGAAGAAGGCAGTTCGCTGGCGGAATATGAAAGCAATCTGGCAAAAATTGTGGATTATGCGAAGGAGAAACAGGCGGCCTCGGGCGTGAAACTGCTCTGGGGTACGGCCAACGTATTCAGTAACCCGCGCTACATGAACGGCGCTGCCACCAATCCGGAGTTTGCCTCCGTGGCGTGGGCCGGGACGCAGATCAAGAACGCCATCGACGCCACCATCGCACTGGGCGGCGCCAATTACGTGTTCTGGGGCGGTCGCGAGGGCTATTTCAGCCTGCTGAACACCGACATGAAGCGCGAAAAGGATCATCTGGCGCAGTTGCTCACCATCGCCCGCGACTACGGACGCAGGCAGGGCTTCACGGGGACGTACCTGATTGAACCCAAACCGATGGAACCGACCAAGCACCAGTACGACGCGGATACGGAGACGGTTATCGGCTTCCTGCGCCACTACGGCCTGGACGGGGATTTCAAGGTCAATATCGAGGTGAACCATGCGACGCTGGCCGGCCACACGTTCGAGCACGAGTTGCAGGCCGCCGCCGATGCCGGGCTGCTGGGTTCCATCGACGCCAACCGCGGCGATTACCAGAACGGCTGGGACACCGACCAGTTCCCCGTCGACATTTACGAGTTGACGCAGGCGATGCTCGTGATTATCGAGGCCGGTGGTCTGGGCAGCGGAGGTACGAACTTCGACGCCAAGACCCGCCGCAGTTCGACCGATCTCGAGGACATCTTCATCGCGCACATCTCCGGCATGGACACGTTCGCCCGCGCGCTGGCGACGGCGGCAAACGTGCTCGAACAGTCGGACTACCGCAAACTGCGCGCCGCCCGCTACGCCTCGTTCGACGCAGGCGACGGCAAGGCGTTTGAAGAAGGCCGGCTGACGCTCGAAGACCTGCGCGGCATCGCCGCCCGCGACGGCGAACCGAAGCAGGTCAGCGGCAAACAGGAACTCTACGAGGCCATCATCAACATGTACATCTGACAGGACGACAGGCGAAAGCGTCCGGGGTGAAAAGCCCCGGCCCTTCGCCCGTCAACCCTGATTGACAGTTATGGGGAAAAAATCTACTTCCGTTTACGTACTGGGGATTACGCTGGTCGCAACCATCGGCGGACTGCTGTTTGGCTATGACACGGCGGTCATCTCCGGGACGGTCGAGTCGCTCCGTAAATTTTTTATTGAGCCACACGGTTTGCCGCTTGACCAGGCAAACGCCCTCGAAGGTTTTGTGGTCAGCAGCGCGTTAATCGGCTGCATCATCGGCGCGTCGTTTGCCGGCTGGGTCAGCCAGCGCTACGGACGCCGGACGACACTGTTTTTTGCCGCCATTCTTTTTCTGCTTTCCGCCATCGGTTCCGCTTGGCCGGAACTGTTTGTCGGATGGCCCGGAAGCGGCGATCATACGTTCATGAATCTGTTTGTCGTCTACCGTATAGTCGGTGGCATAGGCGTGGGACTGGCATCCATGGTGTCGCCGATGTATATCGCCGAGATAGCGCCTGCACAGAAACGCGGCAACCTGGTTTCCTGGAACCAGTTCGCCATTATTTTCGGGATGCTGCTCGTCTATTTCGTGAACTATACCATCGCCCTGCAAGGCAATGCGGGCTGGCTGCACACCGTCGGCTGGCGCTGGATGTTCGCTTCCGAAATCATTCCGGCCTGTCTGTTCCTGCTGCTGCTGTTTTTCGTTCCGGAAACGCCGAGGTATCTGGCCATGCGGGGAAGATACGAAGCGGCGTCATCCATCCTCGAACGCCTGGCCGGCAAAAAGGAAGCGGAAAACGAAATCGCCGAAATCAGAGAAAGTCTCAAGGAAAAAACGCCTTCCCTGCATTCGTATTACAGGTTTATGGGGACGTGGCTGGTTTTGTTCCTCGTCGCTTACGTGGCGCTGAAATGGCTCGGCAATACCAACGCCCTGGAAATCTCGTTAATATCCAGTTTCTTTGTTTCGCTCGTCCTGCCCGTTCGTTCCTACGGCCTGCGGATCATTCTGGTGGGCGTACTCCTGTCGGCGTTTCAGCAGTTCGTCGGGATAAACGTGGTACTGTATTACGCTCCTGAAATTTTCAAGACGATGGGTGCGGCGACCGATGCGGCGCTTTTGCAGCAGATTGTCGTCGGTTCGGTCAATCTTTCCTTTACCGTACTGGCCATCCTGACCGTCGACCGGTTCGGGCGTCGACCGCTGATGATGATTGGAGCGCTGATCATGGCCGCCTCCATGCTGATGCTGGGAACGACGTTCTATGTTCATTCGGTTGGCGTCGGGTCGCTGGTTTGTATGCTGGTCTATACGGCGGGGTTTGCCATGTCATGGGGGCCGGTGTGCTGGGTGCTGCTGGCAGAGATTTTCCCGAACAACCTCCGGTCGGCGGTAATGAGTATTGCCGTCGCCGCCCAGTGGATCACCAATTTTCTTATATCATGGACTTTCCCGATGCTGGACAGGAGTCAGTTCCTTACCGACACGTTCAACCACGGAATGGCCTACTGGATATACGGATTGATGGGAATCCTCGCCGCCCTGTTTATCTGGAAATTCGTTCCGGAAACGAAAGGAAAAACGCTGGAAGAGATGAACAGACTCTGGCGAAAGTAACCGAAAAAGAGGCGTGCAGGGCAGTCCGGAGCGTGGTTCATCCGTTCCGTTCGCGGACGATGTCCGTTGTCGACACGTTGCCAACCGGCAGAGGCGATTCGGGATGATGCATTCTGTTTCTTTCGAACGCCTCTGCGGGGCTGGCATTGGCATAGCAGTACAGGCACCCGTGAAGACAGGTGTTGTATGCGCCGATGTCGACGCTTTCGATACACCGGCACGCCGGTCGCTGATTTTTGTCTTTCCCGGCCCGGAGGGAAGCGCCGGAAATGCTTTCAATCAGCCTGTCGTCAATACACTTTCCGTGCCCGATACCCCATGCCGTCAAATCGCAGGTCTCGGCACAGGTTTGTAATTCCATGCCATGGCGTTGCGCGATGAGCGCCATTTTTCCCGCCAGTGAAATGATTTCCGTGTCGCGTAACACCCTGACGGTGGTGCCTCTCAGATTTTTCTCCGTTTTCCTGTATGGGTCGATGAAACTGATCACGCATCGCTTTGTATGCGTAGCCAGCTTCCCGGCCAGGGCTTCAAAATGCGCCAGATGCCAGTCTTCCCCTATCCCGTGCGACATCAGGATGGGGTCGTAGCGCCAGATCACCCGTTCCGGCCCGACGAGACCGGACAGCCGGCGGAACGTTTCAACTAAGCTGTCCTTGTCCGGCAGCCGGACTTCCAGGTCGCGACCGTAAGGCGTAAGGGTGAACTGAAAATAAAAGGCGAACGGTTTGATTTCATCCAGACGCGGCAGCATGGGCGCCGGATTCTTGGTCCAGAAAACCATGCATTCGACTTGGTCCGGGTCGACGGGTATCCGGCTTATCTGATGCACGTTCACCGGATTGCGCACATAGACGAAACCCTCCCTGACGCGGTTGAAAAACCATTTGCTGTAGAAGGCCGGAATGTCGGTCCGCCGGCTGATGCTCAAAATCATTGCTGCTGATTACGGTGCTTGCCGGCCGTCAAGTTTCCGGTTCGTTGCCAC
>JAISWC010000024.1 GCA_031271245.1 Tannerella sp.
GCCGGACCCGGACGCCGGCAATTCCCCTCCGACAGAAGAGATGACGCCGGCAATGAAAAAGTTCAGATTAAATTCTTCATCCGGGTCGTTTTCGTCGTAGAGCGTGTTCCAGTTCTGTCCGTCATACGAATAAATATTCCCTTTTCCCTGAATGGCAGGGCCTCCGTCGCACATGGCCGGATACTCTGCCGGACGGTTCGATATCTTGGAAATGTACAGTGACACGATCAGCGGACGAGAACCGTCGATGACAAAAGGCGTGGTCAGCGGGACGGTATTCGTAGTGCCATACACCTGCTCGCTGATTCTTTGCCGGTAGCTTCTGCTTCCCTGGACGATGTAAATATCATACGAATTGTTGCGGATGGGCACGTATTTGACGGCGGTAAGCGTTTTCTGGTGAAAAGGTTGTATTTCTTCCTTTTCCCAGAGCTGACCGAAGTAAAAACGCCGGGTGTCATCCATCAGCACCTGGGTAGAGGCATGGGAACTGCCCCAGTAAATGGTCTGTTCGTACAGGGGCGGTTCCCAGAGGATGGCGACCTTTTCCGAGGTCGTGGATACGGCAGAGACGTTCACCGGTGCCTTGTACTCGGGTACCGGGACGGAAGCCTTGCTGAACCCCGATTCCTGTTCATTTTCGTAAATGGCCGAAACGCTGTACTCATGCCACCCTGCCGCCGGAGCGGTCGCCGTATGGGAAAGTTCTGTTGTTTCACCCATGTTCGTGTCATTGTCATAAATATGGTATTTCAGCGGGAGACCGGATGCGGGCGCTTCCCAACTCAACTGTACCGTCCTGGACTTATAGACGGCTTTCAGGTTGGAGGGAGCGGGCATCTGTCCGCTGTGATAGCGGCCTTCCAGCATTTCCGCACCCGAACCGGCGGGGTCCAGGTATTTGTCCATCGAAGACTCGTACCTGTCCCAGTGATAGTTCAACTTTCCGTACAGGTTCAGTCCGGTCGGGTCGTAGCAGGTGGAGCTTCCGCCCGTCAGGGAACCGACGACCAGCTGGTTTTCGTTGAACAGGGGCGACCCGGAAGACCCTTTTTCCGTGATGCCGTGGCCGTTGGCAGTTTCGTCAAAGATCACATTCCAGTGCGCGTTTAAATCCCCCTTGAGCGTGTTGTCCGTCTTGAACGTAGCCGGGATGGCCGGATTCCGGTAGGTGGAAATCTTCATGTAGTCGCCCGCGGGACAGTGGATGCTTACGCCGGACAGCGCCGGCCTGTCGCGTCTGTCCCAGCCGTTGTAGTACACGTCATAATCATCCGGAATGGTTTCGTTCAGGAGCAGAAGTAATCCGTCGGACTCGCCGTTCGTCTGCGTGGCTGCCATCTTCCGGCAGCCGGACAGGGTTTTGGAGGGCACCCTGCCCGACCCGTCGCTGCATCCGTCCATTTCATAATGAAAATAGAACATCCACTGTTCCATATCTTCCTCCGATGCTTCCTTGCCGTCGCCGTCCACGGAACAGTGCTGCGCGGTCAGGATATACGGTTTCAAGTCCTGGGCGGTATTGTTGAGCAGCGAGGCCGAACAGAGGTAACTTTTGGAGCCGATTCGCTGCACCGTGTGGCAAACTCCTTTTTTCTGGCTTTGCCAGCGGTCGCCTTCTTCGCAGTTGACATTCACCTCGCAGGAAGCGCTTGCGTGCAGAGAAACGGCGCCGTTCCTGACGGCCAGGTGAGTGTATCCGTACCCGACGGCTTCGATTTCAATACGGAGGTCACTATCGTCCGGCGAAGCCACGTATTCCAGCGTCAGTTCGTCGCCCGCCACAAATTCCGTCGCAAAACGGCCGCCCGACGGATGCGTGCGATGCGTGTACGCGCCCAGTATCTGCGTTTTTTCCGCATTGTAGAGGAAAAGTTTTCCCCCTTCGGGGATGTGAAAATCCGAATAATAAAGCAGGAGCGCAAGGGCTCCTTTGGCCTGAAGGTGCAGTTGCCAGATTCGTTCGCCGCCGGGCAGCGCGCTCCACCGGCCCGAATTTTGCGGATTCAGAGCCACGTCAATCAATGTGGCCACGGCTGCCGGCGCACCCTCTGCGGCCTGCCACTCGTCGACGCGCTTCAGGTCTTCCGCATAAAACGTGACCGGGATTTGTTCGACGGCCTGACTACTTCTTAATGTGACGGCGTATTGAAAACTGGGCGGGAACCCTCCTTCACTTCTTTGTGCAAAAACATGCATTGCCTGCAGCACGCATATTCCCATGATACCCGTGACCCTGCCGAATGCGATATGCTTCCTTTTCATCATCAAACAATTTGGTTTTAAGCATTTGAACTGTTGCCCGCAAAGATACATGAAATTTTAATGCAGTCGAACAACTTTCTATTAATAAAGCATAAAGTTTAACGGTTTATTTGGCTGTTCTGCTTTCTTCCTTTACTTTTACCGGCAAATTAACTTAGAATACATAAATTATATGTGCGGAAAGAAGAAAATAGCCATTATCGGCGGCGGCATTTCAGGTCTGTCGGCGGGAGTTTACGCATGTCTGCAGGGATTGGATGCAGAGCTGTATGAATCGCACCACAGCGTGGGCGGCGAATGTACTACATGGCATCGCGAGGGTTACGAGATTGACGGCTGTATCCACTGGATGACGGGTACCAAACCCGGTACGTCCTGGCGCGAATTGTGGGAGACCTGCGGCGCCCTGTCCGCGGAAACGGGCGTCGTGAATCACGAACGCATCACCTCCAGTATGGACGGGCAGGGCGGGATATATCATTTATACAGTGATATTAAAAAAATGGAAGACGAACTGCTGCGTATTTCGCCTGATGACAGAAAGGCAATCAAAGAGCTGATTCGCCGGGTGAAAATATTTCAGAAAGTGAAGCCTCCCATCGTAAAGCCCATGGACATGCTGTCGGTCTGGGAAAAACTGAAGTTCTTTTTGCCCTATACGTTCGTGGTAAGAGACCTGCTGGCCGGTATGAAAATCTCGGTGGCCGACTACGTGCAACGCTTCCGCTCGCCGGTGATCCGGCGACTGCTGCTGAGCGTATCCACTGACCGGAGGCATGTCAACACGCTGTTCCTCGCAATCGCATGTCGGACAAACGGCGACGGCGGATGGCCGCTCGGCGGTTCGTTGCGGATGGCCCAGCGTATGCAGCAGCGATTCGAAACACTTGGCGGAAAAGTGTTTCTGAACAGCAAAGTGGAAAAGATCGTGGTCGAGCGGGGGCGGGCTACCGGTATCCGGGTGCAGGGAGAAACGTCTGTCCGTCCGTTTGACTTTATTGTCCCTGCCATGGATATTCATGCCCTGCTGAACCAGTTGCTGGAAGGGAACTATTCGCTTCCGTATTACGAAAAACGCTTTGCCGACATCGAAAAATATCCGCTGATTTCCTCCATGCAGATTGCCTTCAGCGTGAAAACCGACCTGCGCCACCGTCCGCACAGCATGACGCTGGAGCCTTCCCGACCGCTGATTGTCGGCGGAGAGAGAATCAATCATGTCCACGTTCGCCACTATACCTACGATCCGGCTTTTTCGTCCGACGGAAACACCTTGACCGTCATCTGGTTTGCCAATTTTGCCTTCGACCGCTGGGAAGCATTGAAGGAGAAATCCGAACAAGAATATCAGTCCGAAAAGAAAAGGATTGGCGACCTGATGCTTGCCGAACTGCAGCGGGTCTATCCCGAAACGGACGGCAAAGCGCATGTGATAGACGTGGCCACGCCGCTCGCCTACCACAAGTTCTGCAATGCCTACAAAGGGGCTTACATGTCGTTTCTGAGCCGTCCGGGCACCATGCCGGAAAATCACAGGGGCGTGATTGACGGCATCGATAATCTTTTCCTTGCCGGACAGTGGGTATTTCCCGACGGCGGATTACCCCTGGCCCTGCTCTCCGGGAAATTTGCCATCCAGCGCCTCGCAAAGCGGGAAGGAAGAAAGGGATGACTTTAAAAAAACCTTTTGTCGCGATTTAACGCATTTTTCATTCCTGTTTATTCAGTTTGCTGTGTTTCCGGCCATAGAGGAAATAACAGATCAAGCCGACGGCCATCCAGGAAAAAAGACGCATCCACGTATCCAGCGGCAGCGCCAGCATCTGGGCGAAGCAAATCAGTATGCCCAGAATGGGAACCAACGGCACAAGGGGCGTGCGGAACGGGCGTTTCACCGTGGGGCGCGTCCGGCGCAACACGATAATGGAGGTACAGACGAGGACGAAAGCCATCAGCGTGCCGATAGATACCAGTTCGCCCAGGACGTTGATGGGCAGCAGGCCGGCAATGATGCAGCACGACACGCCGGTGAAAAGGGTCGAATAGTGGGGCGTTCCGTACTTTGCGTTGACGCGGGAAAACAGCGGGGGCAGCAAGCCGTCTTTCGACATGATGAAAAAGATGCGTGACTGACCCAGCAACATTACGAGAATTACCGAACTCAGCCCGGCAATGGCGCCGACCTTGATAAACGGACGCAGCCAGAACAAACCTTCACCCACCCGGTCGATGGCGTAGGCTATCGGCGCCGGGACGTTCAAATCTTTGTAATTGACCATGCCGGTCAATACAATCGTCACCAGAATATACAGCACCATGCAAATCAGTAACGAATACAGGATGCCTTTGGGCATGCTTTTCTGCGGGTTCCGGGCTTCCTGCGCGGCTGTCGAAACGGCATCGAACCCGATGTACGCGAAGAAGATGACGCCGGCGCCGCGCCAAATACCGCTCCAGCCGAAGAATCCGAAATCGCCGGTATTTTCGGGAATAAAAGGCGTATAGTTACCGGTGTCGATGTAGGAAACACCGAAGATGATAAACAGAAGTATCACGATGAGTTTTGTCACCACAATAATGTTGTTGAGGATGGCCGACCGCCGGATACCGCTGAGCAGCAGGACGCTGAACAGGGCAATCACAAACATGGCCGGGAGATTGATCAGGTGGCCGGTGCTGACCCATCCTTCG
>JAISWC010000053.1 GCA_031271245.1 Tannerella sp.
GCGCTGCGGCCGTGAGGCCGAGCAGGCACGTACACAAAACAAAAAGTAATTTCTTTAACTTCATAGTATATCTATTTATTAATCGTGAATAGTTGACAAACAAAAAAGTCCGTCGCGCGCAGCGTTGGCTGCGACGGACGGACATGCGAATAGATAGGACAAATTAACTCAGATGTTAATTTGCCCCCCCCCCCCCATTAACATAAATGCTGTTAACGCGAGATGATTCCTGCCGAACCGGGAAGGGTTCGGAGCTATATTTTCTATAATCTAATGACATAATCGTATATGTATTACGCCCCAAAAGTAAAACATATTTTTCATGTAGGAGCAGATGGGCGTTATTTTTTTGATTAATTAAGAATCTCTCCCCCGGCCTCTCTCCACAAGGGAGGGGAGAGAGCGCTTCGATACGCCGCAGTTTTAATACTTTCACACCGATCCATTCTCCATTTTCCATGCTCAATGCTTCATTCCGTTTATGTCCCGTACATTAAAATTTCCGGGTTTTCGGGAACATTCCCGAAAACGCCGGAACAGAACCCGGAAATGCAGGAACATAATCCGGAATCTCCGGAACATCTTCCGGAACTTTCGGAACATCTTCCGGGGTCTTTGGAACATCTTCCGGGGTTTCCGGAACATCTTCCGGCCTCTTCGGAACATGTTCCGGAATCTCCGGAAGGTTTTCCGGCATTTTTGGGACAGTACCAGGAACCCCGGAACAGTATCCGGAAACTGCGGAACATGTTCCGGAAACCCCGGAAGATGTTCCGAAGACCCCGGAAGATGTTCCGAAGACCGCGGAAGATGTTCCGAAAACCGCGGAAGATGTTCCGGAAACTTCGGGATGAACCTCTGCTAACGGTTATCTGTTTGATAGAGGCAAAATTTCACTATCTTTGCCGGAGAAAAAAACGAGCATGTTTTATGAACCATTTACCTGATTTCATCGGCGATCTGGCGCTGATCCTGATTACGGCCGGAATTGCTACCATCCTGTTCAAGTTTCTCAAACAGCCGGTGGTGCTGGGTTATATCGTGGCCGGGTTTATTGCCGGTTCGGCGGTGCCCTGGCTGCCGACCATCGCCGATATAGAGAATGTGAAGATCTGGGCGGAAATAGGGGTGATCTTCCTGCTTTTTGCGCTGGGACTGGAGTTCAGTTTCAGGAAACTGATCGCCGTCGGAGGTACGGCCACGCTGGCTACGATGATCAATATGGGGGCGATGATCGTCATCGGTTACATGGTGGGGCGGATGCTCGGATGGCCGACGATGGACAGCGTTTTTCTGGGCGGTATGCTGTCGATGTCGTCGACGACGATTATCATCAAGGCATTCAACGATATGTCTCTTCAACGGCAGAAGTTTGCCGGGATTGTGTTCGGGATGCTGATTGTGGAAGACCTTGCGGCGATTGTGATGATGGTGCTGCTCTCGACCGTGGCCGTGAGCAACCGCATCGAGGGCGTCGAGCTGCTGGAGAGCTTCGCGCGGCTGCTGTTTTTTGTCCTGATATGGTTTGTTGTGGGGATTTACGCCATTCCGACGCTGCTTAAAAGACTGAAAACCTGGCTGAACGACGAGACGCTGATCATCGTCGCCACCGGTCTGTGTCTGGGGATGGTGCTCTTTGCGTCGAAAGTCGGATTTTCGGCGGCGCTGGGAGCGTTTATTATGGGTTCGATCCTGGCGGAGACGATTCGCGCCAAACAGATCGAACACCTGATCGAACCGCTGAAAAACCTGTTCGGCGCCGTGTTCTTTGTTTCGGTAGGGATGATGATCGAGCCGGCGGTGATCGGCCGGCATATCGGGCTGATCCTCTTCCTGACGGCCGTGGTGCTGGGCGGTCGGGTGATTTTCGCCACGCTGGGCGTGCTGGCTTCGGGCGAGGGACTGAAGGTGGCGCTGCAATCGGGTTTCAGCCTGGCGCAGATCGGCGAATTTTCGTTTATCATCGCCACGCTGGGAATGAGCCTGGGCGTGATCGGCGCCTCGCTGTATCCGATCATCGTGGCCGTTTCCATCATCACGACCTTTACCACGCCGTACTTTATCCGCATGGCGACGCCCGTCTATCGCTTCATCGAACAGCGCCTCCCCTCCGCCTGGCGGAAAATCATCGACGGATACGCCTCGTCCGGCCTCAAGACGGTGAACCGGCAAAATATGTGGAACCGCCTGCTCAGGAGCGTGGTGCAGTTCACGACCGTCTATGCCAGCATCACGCTGGCCATTGTGCTGGCCGGCAAACACTTGCTGATTCCGCTGATTACGCAAAACCTCCCCGGCTTCTGGGGACGCCTGCTCTCGGCCACGCTGCTGCTCCTGCTGATGGGGCCTTTCCTGCGGGCGATCCTGATGAAGAAAAACCGGTCGGACGAATTTAAATCGCTCTGGAACGACAGCCATTTCAACCGCGGCGCCCTGGTTTCGCTGCTCATCCTGAAGGCCGGCGTCTGCTGCGCCCTGATCCTGATGGTGCTGATACCGCTCTTCCCGCGCTATACGCTGGGGATGGTGATCGTTTCGATGGCGTTCATGGGCTTCGTCATCTTTTTCGAGGGATTCAAGCGGCAGTCGCGACGCCTCGAAGCCCGTTTCATGGAAAACCTGAACCGGAAGGAACAGCTGGCCGAGGAACAGGCCGCCATCCATCCGCGGGTAGCCCATACGCTGCTCTCGAAGAAAATCCATCTGGAAGAGATCGAAGTCTCGCCGCAGTCGCCGCGCATCGGGAAAACGCTCCGCGAACTGGATTTCAGGGGTAAGTTGAAACTGAATATCGTGACCGTCGTCCGGGGCAACCGGAAAATCAACATCCCGGACGCCAACGAACGCCTGTATCCGTATGACAAACTGATTGTGGCGGGTTCCGACGAAAATATCCAGAAATTTGTCAGAGACCTGGAGGCGCGCAACCTGGAATATGCGGCAGACGACGACGAAACGCAGCCGCACATTGTCCTTTCGCAGTACGTGGTCGAAGCGCATTCGCCCCTGGCGGGCAGGAGCCTGGGCGAAACGAATTTGCAGCAGAAAACCGAGTGTATGATCATCAGCCTCGAACGCGAGGGTACGGCATGGGCCAACATCCCGGCGTCGTTTGTCTTCCGCGAGGGCGACATCCTGCTGCTGGCCGGCGAAAAGACCAAACTGGACGCATTTGAAACGGCGTTGTTCTCTTTCTGAAAAAATAAAACGCGGGAAATGGCTAAAAAGAGCGTGAATCTACGTCTCGAACGGCGCCGCAGGGTGGGGGAGGGCAAGGCCTCCGGCGCTCTGCTGCCGGAAAAAACAACGCAAAACCGGGAACGCTCCAAAATGATGCATGAATGCCTCTACTCGGACGCTGCCGACGACGACTGTTTCGTGAACAACGACGAATGAATCGTCGGAAAAGTAGGCCCTGTTTGAAAAAAAAATGCAAATAACAGTCCTTATCCTGAATTATGTATTATCTTTGCAAGCCAATTTGCTTGGGTAAACAACGATACGTGAATGGATAAAATAAGCTACGCACTTGGTTTGAGTATCGGAAACAACTTCCGTAATTCGGGAATCAAGACGGTGAATGTGACGGATTTCATGAAAGGACTGAACGACGTTTTGTCGGATGTTCAGCCGGCAATGGACTACCGGGAGGCGAAGAAGATAATCGATGATTATTTCGTGAAACTCCAGGGCGACAGGTCTGCGCTCAACAAACAGGCGGGCGCCGAGTTCCTGCGGATCAACCGGGAAAAAGCGGGCGTGGTGGAATTGCCGGGCGGTTTGCAGTACGAAGTGCTGAAAAAGGGGAACGGAGCGAAGCCGAAAGCGTCGGACAGGGTCAGGTGCCATTATCACGGGACGCTGATCAATGGCGTCGTATTCGACAGTTCCGTACAGCGCGGCGAGCCGGCTGTGTTCGGTGTCTCGCAGGTCATTCCCGGATGGGTGGAAGCGTTGCAGCGGATGGAAACGGGCGCCCAATGGCGGCTGTTCATTCCCCCCGAACTGGCGTATGGCGAACAGGGCGCCGGCGGGATGATCGAACCCAACAGCACATTGATATTTGACGTGGAACTATTGAATATTATATAAAAAGAGTAGATAACATTTTTAAGATGAAAAAGATGAACAAAACGAGTATGATGGCAACGGTATGCGTTGCCTTGATGGGAATGGCGGTCACTTCGTGTGGCCGGCAGGTGGTGAATACCAATGTAAGCCTGAAAACGGCTGTCGACAGTGTCTGTTATGCAATCGGCATGAACTATGGCAACGGTTTGGGCACAAGCCTGAAAGCGGAAACGTTTTCCGGCGGACAGGCCAATATGGATGCGCTCATTGCCGGCTTTGTTACGTCCGTCAAGGGCGACACCGCTGCTATGAAAATGGAGCTGGCAGACGTCCAGGCGTTTATCCAGCAGTATTTCATGGCCGAACAGGCCAAGGCAGGTGAAGCGACGAAAACGGAAGGCGAGGCTTTCCTGGCGGCCAACAAAAGCAAGGAAGGCGTGATTACGACCGAGAGTGGCCTGCAATACAAGGTGCTCACGGAAGGTAAGGGCGCGAAACCTACCGCCGAGGACAAGGTCAAAGTGCATTATACGGGCAAATTACTGGACGGGACCGTGTTCGACAGTTCGGTACAGCGTGGCGAACCGGCTACCTTCGGCGTCACCGGCGTGATAGCCGGCTGGACGGAAGTGCTGCAAATCATGCCGGTCGGTTCCAAATACCAGGTATGGATTCCTTCGGATCTGGCCTACGGCCCGAGAGGCACCCAGTCAATCAAGCCCAACAGTACGCTTGAGTTTGAAGTGGAACTGCTGGAGATTGTAAAGGAATAACATGGACTGTCCGGAAATGAGCAAATACAGGCTGTGGATGATTGCGGCAGTCGCGATGACGGTCATCGCCTCCTGCCGCACGGCAAAAAACGCGACGGATACCGTTTCGACGGCGACACCTCACGCTTCCTTCACGCTGGCAACGGCGGTGGATACGGTCAGTTATTCGATCGGCGTCAATTACGGCGGCGGTTTGCGCGAAAGCATGAAGAATTTCCCCGGAGGCGCGGCCAACCTGGAAGCGCTGAGGGAAGGATTCCTGCACGCGATAAACGGCGATAGCGCGCAGGTGGTGACGGCGGAAGCGGCGCAAGCCTACATCCAGTCCTACCTGGCGGATATTCAGCAGAAAGAGGCCGGAGTCGAAAAGGAAAAGGGAGACCGTTTCCTGGCGGAACACATGACCGCGGAAGGTGTGATCACGACCGAATCGGGCCTGCAATACAGGATACTGAAACAGGGCGACGGCCTGAAACCGACGTCCGAAGACCAGGTGCAGGTACATTATACGGGCAAATTACTGGACGGAACGGTGTTTGACAGTTCGGTCGAACGCGGCGAACCGCTTACCATCCCCGTCACCGGCGTCATTGCGGGCTGGGCGGAATTGTTGCAACTGATGCCGGTCGGCTCCAAATACCAGGTGTGGATCCCTTCGGAACTGGGCTATGGAACGCAGGGCGCCGGCCAGACCATCAAACCGAACAGCGTGCTGGAATTTGAAGTGGAACTGCTTGGAATTGAGAACAAGTAAGAGTTTGAATATTTGGTGATGAAATCGACAGTTGCGCGAAAATGCGTGATTGTCGATTTTTTTTTTCACGGTGCGAAACGGATTCTTTTCATAGATCCCGTTTTTTTTGCTACTTTTGCTTCGGATTTTTTAGAGTCTCAATGAATGTTTCATTGAGAATGAGGTGTAAATATCTTGATAACAACAAATATGAAGCTATTACAGAATAAATTGGCAAAGTCCGAGATTTTGAAGCGGGCGAATGAAGTGAAAGCTACCGGGATGTACCCCTATTTTCGGGAAATTGAGAGTGAACAGGATACGGAGGTCATGATTAGCGGAAAAAAAGTGTTGATGTTTGGCTCGAATGCTTATTTGGGACTGCTGAATCACCCCAAAGTAAAGGAAGCGGCCATCCGGGCTACCCAAAAATACGGGACAGGCTGTGCCGGTTCACGCTACCTCAACGGAACACTGGACTTGCATACCAAACTGGAAAAGCGGCTGGCCGAGTTCGTCGGAAAAGACGATTCGATTATCTATTCCACGGGATTCCAGGTGAACCTGGGCGTTGTCTCCTGCCTGACCGGACGGGAAGACTACATTCTCTGGGACGAACTGGACCACGCTTCCATCATCGAAGGACATCGCCTGTCCTTCTCCACCAAACTGAAATTCAAACACAACGACATGGAAGCCCTGGAGAAACAGCTTCAGCGGTGCAATGCAGACAAGGTCAAGTTGATCGTGGTCGACGGCGTATTCAGTATGGAAGGCGATGTGGCCGACCTGCCCGAAATCGTCCGGCTGGCCGGGAAATACGATGCCAGTGTCATGGTAGACGAAGCGCACGGGATTGGCGTGCTGGGCAAACAGGGACGTGGTGCGTGCGACCACTTCGGCGTCACGGGTGATGTCGACCTGATCATGGGTACGTTCAGCAAATCGCTGGCCTCCATCGGCGGATTCATTGCAGCGGACCGGGTCATCATCGACTACCTTCGCCATCATTCGCGCTCCTACATCTTCAGCGCAAGTATTACGCCGGCAGCTACAGCCGCGGTCGATGCCGCACTCGACATCATGATCAGCGAACCGGAACGCCTGGAACATCTGTGGAAACTGACTCACTACGCACTGGACGGGTTCCGTCAGATGGGTTGTGAAATCGGACAGACCAGTACGCCGATTATCCCGCTGTTCATCCGCGACAATGACCTGACCTTCCTGATTGTCCACGAACTGTTTGATGCCGGGATTTTTGTGAATCCGGTCGTTTCGCCGGCCGTCGCTCCGCAGGACACGCTGATCCGCTTCTCGCTCATGGCTACCCATACCCTGGAACAGTTGGATTATGCCATGGATGCCATCCGAAAGCTGTTCAGGAAACATCACCTGATTTCCTGAAATGCCATGGGCTTCATGCAAAACAGCGATGCCCGCCTATGCAGGAAAGGATGTTGCAGGCATAACTGCAAACTGCATACCTATGACTGGCTGTCCGACATTCCGGAAGCCGAACAGGGCGCCGACTTTGTGGAAGTACAGTTCAAGAATACCCGGAAAGGATATTACATAAACGAATCGAAAATTCCGCTGGAAAAGGGCGACATCGTCGCGGTGGAAGCCGTTCCGGGACACGATATAGGTACGGTCTCGCTGACCGGAAAACTGGTGTATCTGCAAATGCGCAAGAACAGCATCCGGCACGACAATGGAGACGTCAAGCGAATCTATCGCATTGCCCGACCGTCGGATCTGGACAAGTATGCCGAGGTCAAGGCGAGGGAGCATGAGACGATGATTCGTTCGCGTCAGCTCGCCGCCGACCTGAGACTGGCAATGAAGATCGGCGATGTGGAGTATCAGGGCGACGGCAACAAGGCCATTTTCTACTATATCGCGGATGAGCGCGTAGATTTCCGTCAGCTGATCAAAGTGCTGGCGGACACGTTCCGGGTACGCGTCGAAATGAAGCAAATCGGTTCGCGGCAGGAAGCCGGGCGAATCGGTGGAATCGGGCCTTGCGGACGGGAACTGTGCTGTTCGTCGTGGATGACGGAATTCGTCTCGGTGGCCACGGACGCCGCCCGTTTTCAGGATATTGCGATGAATCCGCAGAAACTGGCCGGACAGTGTGCAAAACTCAAATGCTGCTACAATTACGAAGTGGATGCGTATGTCGAGGCACAGAAACAGATGCCTTCGCATAAAATTCAACTGGAAACGGAAGAACATACGTACTATCATTTCAAGACCGACCTGTTCAAAAAGGAAATCACGTACTCGACCGATAAGGTGATGGCGATCAACAGCGTGACGATCTCGCCCGCACGGGCTTTCGAAGTGATCGCCATGAACCGGAAAGGCCTCAAGCCGAAATTGCTGGAGGCAGGCGCTACGCCGGAAACACATGCGCAGCAGGAGGAGGATGCGCAGGATGTTCCGGACGACAGCATGAGCCGTTTTGATGCGGCCGGGAAAAAAAAGAGGAAACACTTGGAAAAATCAAAGCCTCAACGCGCATCCGGCAAAAACAGGCAGGAAAAAGCGCCCGGCGAAACGGCCTCCGGTCATCGCCCGCATCCGGTCAACCCTCCATCTGCAAAAAGCAACCGTGCAACTCATGCGAACCCGAAGCATTAACAGAAACAGCGGGACAAAACCCTTTTTCCGGCTGGCGGTCATGGCGTTTGCGACGCTTCTCTGCCTTTCCTGCAAAGAGGATGTGTTTTACCATCAATACCAGCTTGTCGACCTTGAATGGGGCAAGGCCAAGGAATATTATTTCACTTATGAAATTACGGACAACAGCATACCCTACCGCTTCTTGATCGAGATACGGAACAACAACCTCTACCCCTACCAGAATCTCTGGCTGTTTTGTTCGGAAGAACAGCCGGTCGGCCCCATTCGGCGCGATACGATCGAATGTTTGCTTGCCGACGAATACGGGAAATGGCTGGGACACGGGTTCTCCATCTATCATTTGAGCATCCCCGTCCGGACAGATCACCACTTTCTTCACAGAGGCCAATATACCTTCAGCATCCGCCACGGCATGAGAGATTTCGTCATCAGGGGAATCGAAGAAATCGGCCTGCGCATCGAGGTGGAAAATCGTTAAAAGGTCATTCCGGGAATTTCCACGGACTGCGATACGAAGGCCGGATGTATGAATTGGCTTCGGCGACGTCAAATGTCCGCGCCCGGTCGTCGTACACCAGTGCGGCGCCGCCGATGCGCACGCCGATGTTCCCGATATGGGCGTATTTGGCGCAAAGACTGGCGTTTTCGACGGTGCAGGGCGTTTCCGGATTGCGCGTTTTCACACATTCGAGGAAGCGGGTTACATGTGCCAAATGGTCACTGCCGTTGGCGGTGACTTTCACCGGCAGAATCCGGTTGCCTTCGGGATAAACTTCCCAACTTTCGCGGTTGGCGACCAGCGTGCCGTTGGTGCCGCGGAACAGGAGGCCGTAGTGGCGTCCATAGGGGCCGGTTTCGACGCCGGCGTTGTTTTCCCATTCGATAAGGAAATCCCTGAACTGATAGGTGACGGACATGGTATCGAATGTTTCATGCGCGCCGTCCGGGAAGAGGAACCTGCCTCCACTGGCCAGCGTCTTGAGGGGCATCGTCTTGACATCCATTCCCCAGAGGGCCATATCGATCAGGTGTACACCCCAATCGGTAATCAGTCCGCCACCGTAGTTCCAGAACATGCGCCAGGAACCGTGCAGGCGCCCGGCATTGAAAGACGCCTTCGGCGCCGGTCCGAGCCACATCTCGTAGTCGATTCCCTGCGGCACGGCGGTATCGGGCTTCAGTGGCTGCATGGCGGCGTACGCGAAGTTGCCCCATACGTGCGCCTTGCTGATTTTGCCCAGCTTGCCGCTGCGCAGATATTCGATCATCTCGTGCCAGAGTTTGCCGCTGCGCTGCTGCTGTCCGGCCGTCGTGATACGGCTGTAGCGTTTGGCGGCCGCTACCATGGCGTCACATTCGGCAATGCTGTTGGCTAGCGGTTTCTCGACGTAGACGTCCTTGCCTGCCCGACATGCGTCGACGAATTGCAGACAGTGCCAGTGGTCGGGCGTCCCGATGATGACAATGTCGATATCCTTGCGGTCGAGCAGTTTCCGGTAATCGGTGTACGTATCCGGTCGTTTACCATGCTTCCGGTCAATCTCGTCCGCCCGTCCGGACAGTGTTTCACTGTCGACGTCGCACAACGCCAGACAGCGCACATCCTTATGGGTAAGAAAATTCGACAAGTCTCCCCAGCCCATGTTCCGGCAACCGATCAGCCCGACGTTAATCGTGTCGCCGGGCGGTATTGCGCGAGAAGATGAAGACGTAATGGAGGATAAGGGCGACGCCGTTGCCGGCACAGCCATTCCCGCCGTCAGAGCGGCAGATGATTTGATAAAAGTTCTTCTGTTAATGTCCATGATGTCAAAAAAAATATAGGTTATTAAAGCCGCAAAGGTAACACTATGTTTCTCAAACACGCCAAACAGAAGAATAAAAAAACAAAAATGATGCCGCAGTCTTTCTGCATTCCTGTTTTTTTTGTTACTTTTGCCCCCCGAAAACGATGGCGAGATAGCTCAGTTGGTTAGAGCGCATGATTCATAATCATGAGGTCCGGGGATCATAGCCCCGTCTCGCTACTGGAAACAGAGAGGTTTGCGATGGAAGGCAAGCCTCTTTTGT
>JAISWC010000149.1 GCA_031271245.1 Tannerella sp.
AAATCCTTCTTTTTGGGCATACTGTTTCACAAAATCGCGGGAATCTGTTGTCCGGGCATGCACGCTTCCTGTCAGAAGGATTCCCATGCTGCATGCGATTACTACTAATTTTTTCATGAGGATGATGTTTTAATTAATGATTCTGTATTTTTTTTTGTCCACGAAACTTTAGTTCGGCGGAGCCAATTTCACGAATTTCCACGAATTTTTGTGTGTTAACCGATGTAACCGGCGGACGTTTTTATCTCTGGTTTTTGCAAATATAACAATTATTTTATTTTTTTGCGCGTCCGGCTTCTTCTTCGATACCGGATGTGCGGCGGCGTGATGCTTTGACTTTGTCTGAGCCGAAGCTGTAACGGAGGCTTAGCGAGGCGGAGCGGCTGTCGTTGTCTTCAAAAATGCGAAGATTTACGTTCCTGTATTTTGATGAGACCCAGGAGGGCGCCGTATAGAACACGTCGTTTACATTCAGGGAAATCATCAGCTTGTTTTTTAAGAGCGATTTGCGGAGGCCTGTCGACAGGGTGGCATAAGGATCGGTTTTGACATATCCCGTCCGCTGGCTGCCATAAAAGCCGTTCAGTTCGGCGGAAAAACCTCGTCCCAGGTTGAAGGTGTTATTCAGAAAAACAAAAGCGAGCAGACCATCGTTTGTAAACTCTTCCGCCGCATCGCCGGAACGGTTTATTACATAAGCTGCCTGTACCATGCTGTTCACCGTCCATCGTTTGACCGGCGAGAATCGATAATTTGCCATCCCTCCGAAATTAATTCGTGTCCCGAAGTTGGTTGGGATCCATCCGTAACGGATTTGATCGCCGCGATCATCGGCTACCGGCGTCTGTACAATCAAGTCTGTGCTGTAATTGTACGACAGGCTTACCATCAGGTTGTGTTTGTTTATGTAACTCCATTCGAACAGATGCCTGTAATTTGGGGTCAGGTCGGGATTTCCGGCAGTATAGGAATAGGCGTCCAGTTTGATCTCAAACGGGTTCAATTGGCCGTATGAGGGGCGGCTAAGCCGGCGGCTGTACGAGAAACTCAGCGTGTAGTCGTCCGGCGCGTAATTGACAAACAGTGTTGGGAAGATATTGAAATACGATGAATCACTGACGGCACCGGTAGTGCGCTGTTTGCCCTGGGAATTCGTATATTCGCCGCGAAGGCCGGCCTGTACGCTCCACTTTCCCCAGGATTTACCCAGGTTCAGGTATATCGCATGAATCTGCTCGGTGTAGATGAAATGATTGGTTTGGTTGCGGTCGGTTTCCCAGCGGTCGTCGATGTATTTTTCATATAACAGATCGTTATCTGTTTTCGAACTGCTCGACTTAACTCCGGCTTCCAGCCGGCCGTTTCCCCACAGGGGTTGCGAATAGTCTACTTTCCCGGAACGGATGTTGATTATTTGCGGATTGGCATGGCGCAGCTGTTCGACAGCTTCTTTCGCCTGCTCGACGCCCGGCCCGTCGTATGTGTTTGCGATTTCCTGCGACGGATCGCTCGCAAAACGGGCGATATCCAGGTCGATATTGAGTTGCTGTTCCGGCTTGGAAAACGTCTGTCGGAAATTTACGTTTGCCTGCCTGCCGCTACCGCTGCCGAATGACAGGGAGTGAACGGTTGTGTGGCTGACGCCTTCCGCCGGCGGCGTGATATAAGTATCCCCGTTCAGGTATCTTTCCTCCCTCCCGTTTTCATAATCGTTCAGGAGGACGCCAAGCGTACTTTTTGATGACAGAAAAAAATCAGCGCCCACCCTGAACTGATGATTGACGGGAGACTTTTGGTATTTAGAATACGTATACTGGTCGAATGTAACCGAGCCTTCTTCCGGCGTTTCTACTACGTTTATCTGTTTAATGCTGTTATAACCGTTCTGGCGGATGATGCCGTAATTGCCGAACAGGTTCACGGCGTTGCTGCGATAATTGAGTTGCAGTCCGGCGTTTTCCACATCCACGCGACTTTGTTTGTATCCGGCGTTTGTCGAGCCGTTCAGTCCATATTGCAGGCCTTTTTTGGTGCGGATATTGACGATGCCTCCTATCCCTGCGGCGTCGTAGCGCGACGACGGATTCGTAATGACTTCGATGCGGTCGATGGTTTCTCCCTGCGTGGAAGTGAGCAGCGATTTCAACTGTTCGCCCGAAAGATTCGACGGGCGTCCGTCAATCCATATTTCCACTGCATTACCTGCGCTTGTGATACGGCCGTTGGACGATACAAGCAGTCCTGGCGTCAGGCTCAGCACTTCCAGCGCATTACGTCCGGCAGTCAGGATGTGGCTGCCGACATTGACGATGTAGCGGTCTACGCGCCGTTCGATCAGCGGGCGGGTGGCCGTTACTACTACTTCGTTCAGTTTGTTGGCGCTTTCGGCCAGCAATATTTCTCCCAGATCGCTTTGCTGCGGTACGCCGGCGTTGCGATACACTGTTTCATAGCCGACAAAGGAAATTCGTACCAGATAGTCACCCGGCTTGACGTTTTCCATTTTAAACACTCCTGTCTCGTCAGTGGCCACACCCGTTACGATACTCGAATCTGCCGCCGTCATCAGCGCGATGGTTGCGTAGGCTACGGGGCTGCTGTCGGCTCGGTCCTTGACTGTGCCGGTTAAGAGGTGTTGCGCAGACATATTCACTGTGCACACACAGAATAGAAAGAATAATCTTGTTCTCATTTTTTTTATATTTTATATTTTATACTAATTTATTCTACATAAAAAGAGCGCATTT
>JAISWC010000261.1 GCA_031271245.1 Tannerella sp.
CGGTCGTGCGCACGTTGGCGTTGGCGTTCTGCGGCGGAGTCTTAATGTTCCGGGACACAAGCAGCGTGTTGATGAATCGCGCCAGTCCCGTGTTGTGCGTGCCTGATGATTCGGCGAAATCCGCCTTTTCGCAAAAGACCTTCGCCTCAATGTCCTCGCCAAGCAGTACATATTTATCCGTATGCTCCCCGCTTTCGGACATGTCAAAACCGGAGTTGTGTTTCGTTTTGAAATTCTTTCGCGGATAAAACTGCGAACTCGTACCCTGTACATCGATCTGCACATTCTCCGACGTAAACGACTTTTCAGGGTTTTCCCTGTTTTCAAACGCTATTTTTACAGTCTTTTTGTCGCCCTTAAACGTCGGTAAAACGCCCGTAACCGTCATGCACGGCAGTTTTTCAACGAGGTCGGAATACACAATATCGCCGCTGCCGTCATATATCCGGTTCCTTTCATACAGCGCCAGTTTGCGGGCTACATCTGCCGTGTCCGCAATGTAATTGTTCAGTATCTGATAACCGTTCAGCGCCTGTCCGTATACCCTGACAGTATACACGTCCAGCGTCGCCGTCCCATCCGTCCCAAGAGCAATGCCCGCCGGCGACGTTTGCGAAAAATCATCCGACAGCGAATACTGCTGCGCTCCCGATGCGACGCCGTTAATATACAACAAAATCAAATGCTTGTCATACCTGTTTTCCACCACAATCGACAGCCGTATGATTTCGTCTTCCTTGAAATTAGCCGCAAGCGACGACAGCTGGCTTGCAAAATCCACGCGGTTGGGCGTGATTCGGAAGCCCCTGCCGCCCGACCAGCACGAAATCACAGGAACTGTAAAATCTTCCACGTCATGCACCGCAAATTCAATTTCAACCGTTTTGCCGGCGTTCTTGAAATCCTGTGCAAACGGCTTCAACGGCAGGTTCACCCGCGCGCCCGCGTTGAGCCGCAAAACAGTCGTATTGCCGGCGTCGAGTATCCAGCCGTTCGTTTTCCAGTTGAGGCCCGTGAATATGGCTTTAATGTCTCCGTACGCCCACTCTCCCGGATTGCTTTCCGCATTGTTCCGGCCCTCGGACGTGAGGAAGAGTTCAAGTCCTTCCGTCTCCGCGTCCGCGCTGATGGACGACGCCGACACTTCGAGCTGAAACGAAACAAAAGCGCTTCCGGATACGATTTTCAGGTCAAGCGTTCCGGACGATGCGATGCGGTAAGACCACGCCTGCCGCGTCCTGTCCACCGTCAGCGTCGATACCGTTTGCCAGTCGCCCCCTTCCGTCTTGGTCATCAGCGCCACGGCGCTCGTCAGCGACGCCGGGTTATATACCGTAAACGGTATTACAACCGTTTCGTACTGCCCTGCCGATTCCCTGACGAACGGCGATGATATGATAACCTCCTGCGCCCCGGCCTCCACGAACGTGATGCCGTATACCAGTTCGTTAGACCTGACCGTAACGCCCTGAACGGTCATTTCCGCATACACTTTCAGGAGATGAAATCCATGCCCCAGCGCCCCAAGCGGGTAAATCAACTGCCTGTTGGTCGCCGTTGTTTCCATGGTACCCACCGTTCCGTCGAGCACAAAATACACCGTTTTCTGCCCGCTTCCCACCGGCGTAAACGGGAATGAAACAGGCCCGTCATAGACCGCGCCGTCGTCAAACGACGACGACAGGCTCAGGCTCATGACCGCTACACTCACATTCATCGAGCGCACGGCGCCGTAACTGTCGGTTACCTGCACCTTGACCGAATTGGCGCCCGCAGTAAGGTGCGGAGTGGCGTCAAACGTATTCAGCCCCTGCTGTATGCTCCGTGTTGCAACCCTGACATTGTTTACGTAATACTGCGCCGTCCCGTCGCCGGTCGCCTCGCCGGTTTCCGAATCGGTTGACTGGTAGATGTATGAAATGACGACCGGCTGCCCGGCTGCAACCCCCATAGACGAACCGCCCTGGTTGATGAGCCGCAGCGTCGAACCGCCGCCGCCCGATCCGCCGCCGCCGGCGGGAAGTTCTATCGGATCTCCCACTGTTTCGCCTTTCGACGTCAAGAATAAAAATCCGTTTTCGACGTATCCGTAATCGACTTTAGCGTTATCAACCGCAAGCAGTCCGGCGGATAATTCATCCACCGTATCCGTTAAGGCATCGAGGTTTTCTTTTGTCAGCGCGGCGAGCGCAGACGCTCCGGAGGCTGTCTGTCCGACTTGTGCAATGTTGCCGGCCATCGTGGTAATACTGTTGTCGACCGTTGCGAGATGTTGCTGCAGCAGCGTGGCGAGCGCAGACGCTCCGGAGGCTGTCTGTCCGACTTGCGCAATGTTGCCGGCCATCGTGGCAATACTGTTGTTGATCGCTGCGATTTGTTGCTGCAGCGGCGTCAGAGAGGCGTTGATCATCGCCTGAATATCGTTCCAAAAATCCGGATGGGTAAAAGAGGCAGGATCAGTTCCGGTAAACTGCATGGTAAACCATTGCTGCGCGGACAAGGCAAAAGTAAGGATGAGTCCCGGCCTCCGGAGTTCGACGGGGACGGCAAGCCGCGCGGAGACAGCGGTATAATACTGTCCGTCGGGGAGTGGATTGTTCTGCGTCACATTGTACAGGGTAGCGCTAAAAGCATTGCCGGAATCGACGACAGTTTGCATGATGCTGGCAAAAGAAATCGTTACGGAGCGGTTCGCCTGTTGCGGACGCGCCGTACAGCGAACGTAATAAGTATCCTGGGGGAAGGATGCAGCCGGGACAGTGGCGGTTACATCAGCAGGCTCTGTTCCGGTGCCAAACATGCCGGTATGCGTCTTATACTTATTATAAAACGCAATCAGGGCAAGTCCGGTAACGGGGCCGCCCGAAAAGCCCGTTACGGTTATACTTTTAGCGTTCACGACAGGGATATAAACAGTATGCAGATAACTGTCGCTGTCGACGACTTTGCCGTTGTAGCCGCTGATATATCCCGGAAAAGAAAACAGATCCTGATTGAGCGCGCCAAGCGTCTCCAGTGAGGCGTCGATCGCTTCAAAATTATCATTGAAAGCATCTTCCACTTCCTTTCCGGTCGAAGGGGTTTGACCGTTGTAACTTGATCTGATTTTTGTAAGATTTAGATTTGACATATTATTTATGATTATTTATGATTTAGGAATGTGCTGATTGTTAATTTGCAACTGAGTTTAACAGCGATTCGGAGAAAAGAAAGCCATAGCCGTTTGTCAGGCCGTCTTCCCAAATCGGCGCGCCGAAATTGAATTCAGGAGGAGAATCATCGCGTTCGGGCGAGAAAACGGAATTGGCGTCGACAAAGCGTATTTCAAAAGGGATACTGCCCGGATGGACGGGATGAAGCTCGTGCGAGAAACTGTCGGAAAGGATGCGAATTTCAAAGCGGTTGCCCGAAGCGTCAATAAGATAACGCTTCCCGCTTATAAACATGTCGCGGGCGAAAAGAAATTCTTCGGGCGTCTTGTATCCGAACTCGGCAGCGATGACTTCACGCATATTTACGCGCTCATTCTGCTCAATGAAATCATCGACAAGATCATCAAAACGGTCATAAGTACCGTCATTCGAGAATTCGGGTTTTGCGACGCACTTCCCGGTTATTTCCATTCTGTCCGGCACGCCAAACGAATTCAGAAATTCGATGATATATTTGTTCGGCGTTCGGGCGGCGGGGGTAAAAGTGATGTCAAAGACAAAGTCTCCGCCTGTCATGATACCCAGGAAGGCAGGCAACTCCCCGTAATCGAGCAGGAAAACCTTCCGGATACGGTCAAGATGCAGGGCGCAAAGATAGGGATCGTCGGCGGCAGCCCCGCTTGGGGACGGGATGACAAGAATGCGTCCGTATTCGGAAATGACCGTTATCGCGGAGCCGGTCATGAAAAAGTAAACAGGTCCGATTTCGCTTTCCCTGATCGACAGATGACGTCCGAAGGTGCGTGTGGTCAAAAAGAACTGCTGTGAATAATCGAGCAGTTTACAGTCGAAAATGTTTGTCGAATTTTCGTAAAGGTGTCGCAGCATCCGCTTTCCCACGCCTCCGCGAAAAGCCTTGAAAGGATGTATCAATGAATCGTTACCTTGCGTAAAAGTCACGGATACGGGCAAAGAACCGCCTCCGGCAGCGGCTTCAATCACGAAACCGGCGGCGTTGAACGTCAGGTGCGGCAGGTGCGGACGGATGACGTCGCTAATGGAAACGGAAAACTCGAAGGTATTGCCGTCTGCTGTCCGGACAGGAAAATAAATCCCGCGATAAAATTCCTGTCCCGTATCGCTGTTTGAAACGGCCATCCCGACGGGATCGGCAGCAGCTGTA
>JAISWC010000058.1 GCA_031271245.1 Tannerella sp.
AAAAGGGCGTGCGCCGGCACGGGCAACCCGATGAAGGAGGTATGCTGGCGCGCGTCGTTGTTGAACCGTGCCAGGCGCAGGGCGGAAAACACGGGTATCACGAACGCCGCTGCAAGGAACAGTTTCCCGCAGGCGGGATGACTCCAGTCCACCGTTTTTTGCGTGCGGTCGAGGAAATCGAACAGCATCATGCCCGGCGCGACGCCGAAACTGACCAGGTCGGCCAGCGAGTCGAGGTCTTTCCCCACGGGCGAACAGGCGTTTAACAGCCGTGCGGCCAGTCCGTCGGCAAAGTCAAAGCCCGCGGCGGCCAGAATGGCGGTCATTGCGCCGGCAGGCTGTCCGCTCAGCGCCAGGATGCAGGCGTAGCATCCGCACAGCAGGCTGGCGCATGTCAGCGCGTTAGGTACATGTTTTCGCAGTTTCACAGCGGGGCGGTATAGTCGTAACTGATTTTGTGAAGGCGTGCAATGGGCGTCTGATTGCCGGTCACTTTCTGGTCCATTTCCACCAGCACTTCCGTGCCGACCGGCAGGAACAGGTCGACCCGCGAACCGAACTTGATGAAACCCATCTGTTCGTCCACGTAGCACGGATCGCCGACCCGGGCGTAGGTCACGATCCGCTGCGCCAGGGCGCCGGCTATCTGGCGCGCCAGCACGTCGACGTTGTGCCGCGTGGTGATGACCACGGTCGAGCGTTCGTTTTCCGTACTGCTTTTCGGCAAATAGGCCGCCCTGAAACGTCCGGCCCGGTGCGAGACGTGACACACGGTGCCGCTGACCGGGAACCAGTTGGCGTGGACGTTGAACAGGGACATGAAGATGGATATTTGTAGCCGTTTCTCATGGAAATATTCGTTTTCCATGACCTCCTCAATGGCCACAACCGTCCCGTCGGCCGGCGCAATCACCAGCCCCTCCGAATCATACGGGAAACGGCGGAACGGACTCCGGAAGAAATTCAGCATCAGCAGGAACACTCCGGCCGACAGCGTTACGGAAATGTAAAACAGGTATCCTTTGCCAACCGTATAATACAGCGTCGTATTGACGACGAACAAAAATGTAAACAGTGACAGCAGCAAACCCGTTCCTTCTCTATGTACTTTCATGCTTTTTTCAAATATGGCTGCAAAAATATTCTTTTTTATCGAGAACAAAAAATGTTCAGGCGACGACTTCGTCAATTTCGTCCCGTTCCACATACCACAGAAAGCCGTTCACCTGCCCGTAGCCCATGCGGCGGATCAGTTCGCAGTAATGGCTTATTTGCCGGCGATGGCGGGGATCCTTCTGTTCACCGGACTTGTAATCAATCACATGCACATGGCCGTCCGCCATCAGGATCCGGTCGGGACGGCTTGACTTTCCGCTGTCGAACAGGATTTCCGCTTCGTTCAGCACGCGCATTGAGCCGTCGAACCATTTTTTTACTGCCGGCCTGTTTAACAGTTTTTCCAGACGTTCGACCCATTCGGCGGCTTCCTGCCGGCCGATTTCACCGCCGGCTTCCCTGAGCGCCACGACAGCGCGGATGTCGGCAGCCGTCCGGATGCCGCTCAGCAGTTCGTGCATCAGCACGCCGTAGCGCCGCTGCCGGTCGTCGAAAAAGCCTCCCCCGCGGTGCAGACGCAGATGCATCCGCCCGTCCGGAGGGATGGATGGCAGACGGCGTACCGGTATTTCTTCCGCGGCGTCCCGGCGGGCAGGCCGGGTATGCCACCAGTCGCCCCACTCGAAAAGACCGTCCGTGCGGAAGCCTCCGGCAAACGGCAGCAAAGCGTCGCCGGAGGCCGTGGCCGCGACGCTGTCTGTCCGGAGGGTATCGCGAATCAGCCGGGAAATGGCTTTCGAAGGCCGGGCTTCCGCGTCGGGCACGAAGACGATCAGTTCTTCTTTGGCGCGGGTAAAGGCCACGTAGAGCGCATTCAGGTTATCGATGTAGGCGTGCAGCTTCTCGTGATAATAATCTTCTGCAAAAAGCGTCCTGTTCAGGGCGCCGGAATAGCCGACCGGCGCCAGGTGCAGCTGATTGAAGGGCGCTTCCCGCGGACGGCACCAGAGGATGGAACCGCTTTTCTGGTCGGCGTCCCAGTCGCCGAAGGGAATGATGACGGCCTTAAAACCCAGTCCCTTCGACTTGTGAATGGTCAAGATGCGGATGGCGTTCTGCGTGTCGGGCATGGCAATTTTCGTCTGTCGCCCGGCCTCCTTCCACCATTCGAGAAACCGATCCATATCGGCCGGTTCTTTCTCCGCATACCCGGCGACAAGGTCTAAAAAGGACTGGATAAAGACTTGCTCGCTATCCGGAAACACCGCTTCGAAAAGGCGGTAAACGCCTTCGGCCATTTCATAGAGCGGGCGGTGCGACAGTTTCCGCAGTGCGGCAACCGTTTCCGCCGGGAAATCCGTCCGGATAGCTTCGGCAAAAGAACCGGTTTCCGCAGCGGGCTGTGTTTCCCTGCGCAACAGGATCAGGGCGATCCGCGCCAGCCGGTGCGCCACAGGGTCGTCCGGCCGGTTCAGGCAGTGCAGCATACCGGCCATGAAGCGTACCGAGCGCGAACTGCCCAGTTCCAGCGCGTCGTCCGAGATGAAGTCATAATGACAGGTTGCGTCGGGATGTGCGCTCCGGTATGCCAGCAACGTTTCCGCCGCCAGCATCCCTTCCGCCCGGGTACGTACCAGAATGG
This sequence comes from Tannerella sp., assembly GCA_031271245.1. Classification (GTDB taxonomy): domain Bacteria; phylum Bacteroidota; class Bacteroidia; order Bacteroidales; family Tannerellaceae; genus Tannerella. Next base: position 2,699 of record JAISWC010000058.1, read on the forward strand.
CCATGTCGCGCAGGGCATAGCCGCTGTCCTGCAGCCGTTCAATCACCGCGGGCAGGCGGCGCATCGCCTCTTCTTTCCAGCTGACGCCGTCGCTGCCGGACAGCAGTTCGATCCGTACATGGCCGTCCTGCGAGCGGAACGGCGGCGATACCCGCAGGAAACTGCGGTCGTAGGCCGAGATGATTTTGTTTGCAAAGCGTTCGCGCTGTCCGGGGCCGAGCGCAGACCCGTCCAGCCCTTCGCTGTAGCGCTGTTGCAGCAGAGACGGTGCGATGGCGAAAAACGTGTTGTTGAACTCGACGATGAGCCGGTGGCTTCGCCAGTTTTCGGCCAGCGTCTCTTCTTCCGTCTGTTCGGCGGTGAAGTCCTGCCGCACTTTTTCGTCAAGCAGCGTCCAGTCGGAATTGCGGAAGCGGTAAATGCTTTGCTTGATGTCGCCCACGATCAGGTTGTCGTGCCGGTAAGCCAGGCTCTCGCGCACCAGCGGACGGAAATTGTGCCACTGCATCTCGCTGGTGTCCTGAAACTCGTCGATCATGTAATGGTCGATGCGCGTGCCGGTTTTCTCGTAGATAAACGGCACGTCGCTGCCGTCGATGACCCGGTTCAGCAGTTCGGTCGTGTCGGCAATCAACAGACAGTTCTTTTCTTCGCACCACAGCCTGATTTGCCGTGAAATGTCGGAAAGAATGCCCAGCGTGTAATAATAGCGGATCACCTCGCGGGCGGTGTAGTAGTGCGTCAGGCGGTCGAAGAACGCGACCGTGCGTCGGAGGCAGTCGCCCGCTTCGGCGTTCCAGGCGGCTTCGATGGCCTGCCGTTTGCCGGGCGCCGTCGTTTTGGTATAGCAGGCTTCCACCCGGTCGGCCATGTCCCGGAAGGTGGCGGTCGGTTCCTTCATCGCCCCCCCGGCCAGCTGTTCGAACAGAAACAGCGCCGAACGGCTGCCTCCCTTAAAGTCGGAGGGCAACAGGTCATACCGGGCAAGCGCCGCCATCCCCTGTTCGCCGATTTGCCGCGCCTCGGCTTCGGTGGCGCGAATGAGCGCATACAGCGCATCCCTGTAACGGCCAAGCGCCTGTTTGTCGGCAATGTCCCTGTTGATGGCTTCACTGCATGACTTGTATTTTTCCTTGAAAAGTTCCTGGCCGAGCTTCCTGACTTCGGCGCGGATGTCCCAGGTTTCACCCCGCTCCACCTTGTCTTCGCTGAACCGCAGCAGCCATTCGAGCAGCGGCCGGTCTTCTTTCCTGTCCAGCCCGGCCAGCAGGCTGTCGATGGATTCCGACAGGACAAGGTCTCTGTCCATCTCGACGCGGTAATTGCCCTGCAAGCCGATTTCGCGGATAAAGGCGCGCATGGTCTGCTGGAAGAAATGGTCGATTGTGCTGACGTGAAACGCGGAGTAATCGTGCAGCAGGCGAATCATGATTCTCCGAGCCTGCGTACGAATCTGCTCCTCTGTCTGTCTGTACAGCCCGGTCAGCGGAGCCAGGTAGTCCGAGGGCTGCCCGGAAGCCAGTATATGCAGTTCCTGAATGATGCGACTTTTCATTTCTTCCGTAGCCTTGTTCGTGAATGTCACGGAAAGAATCCGGGAATGGACGTCCGTTCCGCGAAACAGCAACCGGAGATATTCCCCCGTCAGCTTGTGAGTCTTGCCTGTGCCGGCAGAAGCGCGATAGACCGTTAACATAAAAGGATCGCTTTCATATCCAAAAATAAACCGGTGAATTTGACTGTCTCCATATCTGCATGTTACATCAGGTTCAATTCTATTGCTTTTTGCACCAACTGGAATCTATGCCGAATTAAACCCGTCGTTTTACAGCGCAAAGGTAATCATCCATCCGGAAAATAGGGGCTATAATCACATCTGTTTTCATTTTTAATACCCAATATCGCTTTGCAAATTTCATTTTATCAGCCCCGAACAAACTTCCTGCTGCTGACTTTTCCGCTGAAATCAAGGCCGGGTAAAGCAGGAATACGGTTGAACAGGGGGCAAATTCAATTGCCGCATGGCATGTAGAGACATGCCATGCGACAATTTGAACT
>JAISWC010000269.1 GCA_031271245.1 Tannerella sp.
GGTCACGGGATTGGTTACGGCCTGGATCACGGGGCCGGTCGGAGCCGGCTGTTCGGCCACGCTCACGGTGAGGTCCTTCAGCGCCTCGCGGGCATATTCGCCCTGCGTCAGGGCGACATGGGCGTGTACCTGTCCGGCTGCTACATGGTGTCCGAGGTCTTTGGCGTACACCACGCCGTTGAAGCCGATCGTAGCATGAAACATGTCGGTCACCACATTGTAGTTCTCGTTTACGGCCTGCAGGCACTCGCGGTGAAACACCCGCACGAAGGCCATTCCGTTTACGTTTTCCGTTGCGATTTCCCTGTTTTTCAGACGCTGGACGATGTCTTCGTCATACAGCGTGCCGAGGATGTTCGGACGCAGATAGTAGTCGTCCGCCGAGTCTTTGGTCAGCTTATTTGCATAAGCGGTTGCTTTGATTGTACTCATAAATATTTGATTTTATAATGTTTAATAACTAAGGAATGGCATAATTGAATGACGGAATATACAGTCGAATTTCGGAATCCCTGCATGACCTTATTCATCCCGGACGCCTTTAGGCGCTGTCCGGAAAGTTTCCTTCTCTCCTTACTCCTGTTTATCTTATTTCCCGGTGAATGGAATAAGGGAATAAGAGAGAGACAGAGAGAGGCCTCGCAGACTACGAAGGAGGCTTGCGGAAAAGAAGGGTTTGTGAATGGCCTTTTTGTTTCGCGACCATTTAAAGGGGACTCAGTCGTTGAATAAGGATATCCGTACCGTGTCGGATAAACAGACAGGCCCGTCTTCGCAGGGATGCGACGACAGGCCATTACATTCGGAAGCATCGCCTTTTGCGTAGCGCCTCCGTATACTATATATTCACTTAAATTGCTGTTACATAGGGAATTGCCCCCCCCCCCTCGTTAACATACATTTACGTTCGGAGAAGTAGAGGGTATCAAAAACATTTTCAATCTTACGATTTGTCAACTGTTCAGTCATGATAGTTTTTATTATTCGTCCTATATTTGTTTCCAAATTCGGGGCGAAGTAAACCCTTTTTTTTGATACCTGCAACTTTTTCTGCAAAAAAAATGCACCCTCCCTGTATTCTTTATTTTAACAGTAAGACAAGGAATTAAAAATCAATCGGTTGAAAAAACGCCTGTCGCAAAAACATGTTGTAAAACATATTCTTGAGGCGACGTGAAAATCAAAAAAGCAACCGGGATTGGGATGTATTCGCAGAAATAAAGAGGCAGCGGATAAATACGTCGATATTGCCGGGGGAAGTATACAGTTTACCGTTTTGCCGAACCGGAAGGCGAATCCGAAGGCGGGACATCGCCTTCCGGAGGCAAAAATCCGCACCTTGCAAAGGGTGAATCTCAAATGGTCGGCGCCGTTCGGACGGGAGACCCCGCCGGTCGTATTCGCGGAGGACAGCATGACTCCTGTCCCGTCCGGGGATAGTATGTGGGTAGAAACAGGCAATCCCTCCGATACACCGTCCCGTCAGAGACGGAATGTGTTGTCGGAAATCTACATTCCGTCCCTGACGGGACGGGAGCAGGGAGCGTGGTATCTGTTTTCTGCCAACATGTTATCCCTACGGAATATTTTGTGCGACCATTTGGAATACACCTCCTTACCTGTAGAAACCTTCTGTATTGAACATGCGGCAAAGATGGGCTATATGATTCAAAAAACGAACCGTGAAAAATTATTTCCCGCTGTTTCTATTCATTTCAGGTGTGTTGTTTTCTATTTTGTTGTATCTTTGTCGCATCGAAAAAGCATTTGATTATTTTATAACTAAAAACTTTGTTTGTATATGTGGTTACTTCATTCTTCAATTGGCAGAAAGCTGATAATGAGTATTTCCGGCAGCATGCTGGTTTTATTCCTGCTGTTTCACTTGTGCATGAATGTGACGGCAGTCTTTTCGCCCGAGGCGTACAATATGATATGTGCGCTGCTGGGAGCGAACTGGTATGCCGTCGCGGCGACGGTCGGCCTGGGCGCCCTTGTCGCCATTCATTTTCTGTATGCCATTCTGCTAACGCTGCAAAACCGCAAGGCGCGCGGCAACGACCGTTATGCGGTCAACCGACGTCCGGCGGGCGTGAGCTGGGCTTCGCAGAACATGTTCGTGCTGGGGCTGATCGTCATCGGGTTTCTGATACTGCACTTCAGCCAGTTCTGGTACAAAATGATGTTCGCCGAACTGGCCGGACATCATGAAGTTTCGCCGTGGGGCGCCGGGATACTCCTCTCGCCCAAAGACGGTGCGGCTTTCGTACAATATTATTTCAGCCGGCTATGGGTGGTGATTGCCTATCTGGTCTGGTATGCAGCCCTGTGGTTCCACCTGACGCACGGTCTCTGGAGCGCCATCCAGACCCTCGGGTGGAGCAACGGCATCTGGCTCAACCGCTGGAAACGGTTCGCCTACATCCTTGCAACGCTCATCTTCCTCGGATTCGCCTTCGTGACGCTCTTCTTCTACGCGAAAAGCCTCTGCTGCGGCGCAGTCTGTCAATAATCATCCTTAATGAAAAGTAGTATGACTCAAATAAATTCAAAAATGCCACAAGGGCCGCTGGCCGAAAAGTGGAAAAATTACAGGGATCATCAGAAATTAGTGAACCCCTCCAACAAACGCCGTCTCGACATCATCGTCGTCGGAACGGGACTGGCCGGCGCCTCGGCCGCCGCCTCGCTGGCCGAGATGGGTTTCAACGTCCTCAATTTCTGCATACAGGATTCGCCCCGCCGCGCACACTCCATTGCCGCGCAGGGCGGCATCAATGCGGCAAAAAACTATCAGAACGATGGCGACTCGGTCTACCGCCTGTTCTACGACACCATCAAGGGCGGCGACTACCGCGCCCGCGAAGCCAACGTCTACCGCCTGGCGGAAGTATCGAACTCCATCATCGACCAGTGTGTGGCGCAGGGCGTACCTTTCGCCCGCGAATACGGCGGACTGCTCGACAACCGTTCGTTCGGCGGCGCACAGGTGTCGCGCACGTTCTACGCCCGCGGACAGACGGGACAGCAGCTCCTGCTCGGCGCCTACTCCGCCCTCAGCCGGCAAATCGGCCTGGGCAAGGTGAAAATGTATAACCGCCGCGAGATGCTCGACGTTGTGCTTGTCGACGGACGCGCACGCGGCATCATTGCCCGCAACCTGGTCACCGGCCGGATCGAACGCTACGCAGCTCATGCCGTCGTCGTAGCTACGGGAGGATACGTCAACACGTTCTTCCTCTCGACCAACGCCATGGCCTCGAACGGCTCGGCCGCCTGGCAGTGCTACAGGAAGGGCGCTTGGTTCGCCAATCCGTGCTACGTGCAGATTCATCCAACCTGTATCCCGGTGCACGGCGAATTTCAGTCGAAACTCACGCTGATGTCCGAATCGTTGCGCAACGATGGCCGTATCTGGGTACCCAAAAAGAAGGAAGACGCCGAGGCCATCCGCGCCGGCAAACTTAAGCCGACGCAAATCGCCGAGGAAGACCGCGACTACTACCTCGAACGCCGCTACCCGGCTTTCGGCAACCTGGTGCCGCGCGACGTGGCTTCACGTGCTGCCAAGGAACGCTGCGACGCAGGCTTCGGCGTAGGCTCGGGACAGGCCGTGTATCTCGACTTTGCCGACGCTATCAGCCGGCTGGGCAGGAAGGTCGTCGAGCAGCGCTACGGCAATCTCTTCCAGATGTACGAAAAAATTGTCGACGACAATCCCTACGAAACGCCGATGATGATTTTCCCCGCGCTGCATTATTCGATGGGCGGCCTGTGGGTCGACTACGAACTGATGACGAGCATCCCCGGACTGTTTGCCATCGGCGAGGCCAACTTCTCCGACCACGGCGCCAACCGGCTCGGCGCCTCGGCACTGATGCAGGGACTGGCCGACGGCTACTTCGTCCTGCCGTATACCATCCAGAACTACCTGGCCGACCAGATACAGGTACCGCGCTTCAAAACCGACGCGGCCGAGTTCGACGCGGCCGAAAAGCAAATCGGCGACCGCATTGCGCAACTGATGAACGTCAGGGGACAGCGCTCGGTCGACAGCCTTCACAAGGAACTGGGACACATCATGTGGGAATACGTCGGCATGGCGCGCAACGCGGAAGGACTGAAGACCGCCATTGCGAAAATCAGGGCGCTGAAGAAGGAATTTTGGAGTAATGTCCGCATCCCGGGCAAAGCCGATGACTTGAACGTGGAACTCGACAAGGCGCTTCGCCTGGCCGATTTCATCGAACTGGGCGAACTGATGGCGCATGATGCGTATGATCGCGCCGAGTCGTGCGGCGGCCATTTCCGCGAGGAACACAAGACGGAAGACGGAGAAGCGAAACGCCACGACGACGCATTTTCGTACGTGTCCTGCTGGGAATATCAGGGTGAAGACAACGATCCGGCGATGCTGAAGGAGATGCTCGATTACGAGTTCGTCGTGCGTCAGCAACGGAATTATAAAAACTGAAAAAACGAACGACAATGGATAAGAATATAGATATTACATTAAAAGTATGGCGTCAGCGAGGCCCGAAGGAAAAGGGCGCTTTCGAGACGTACCCGTTGAAGGGCATTTCGC
>JAISWC010000280.1 GCA_031271245.1 Tannerella sp.
TGAAGGAATTTCAGAAGTTCTGGCGCAGATATTCCGAAATATGGGAAGCCAAATCGGATTATACGGAAGCGTTCCCGCATTTGCTGTTACTGGCGTTTTTGCAGCGGATACTGAATGGCGGCGGAAGGATTGACCGTGAAGTGGGCGCCGGCCGTGGACGGATGGATTTGTTTGTGGAATACGGGGACTACCGCTGTGTGATCGAGATAAAAATCCGGCACGACTACGACAGTTACCACCCGCTTCTTGACGAGGCGCTCGAACAGACGCTCCGTTACCGCGACTGTTTTGATAAAAACATACCCGCCTACCTGCTCCTCTTCGACCGCCGCAGCGAAAGCAAAAAAGCCGCCTGGGAGGAACGCATCCAATGGGAAGAAAACGTGGAAGGGGTTACGGTGGCAGGATTATAAATATCCGCCGGTAGAAAACCGCGGGATGTACCCGCAGGCTTTATTCCCGTTTTTCTGCCGTTCTATTCTCCTGTTTTGTGAAACCGGGTAGCGGCAGCCTGGGCGGCCGGCATGACCAGCACGTCCTGCAGATTTACGTGCGGGGGTCGGGTGACGGCAAAACCGACGGCCTCTGCGATGTCTGCGGCCGACAGGGGAACGAATCCGTCGTACACACGGTCGGCGCGGTGTTGGTCACCGTTGAATCGTACTAGCGAAAACTCCGTTTCCACCGCACCCGGACAAATCTGCGTCACGCGGACGCCGTAAGGCAGCAAATCCATCCGCATCCCTTTGCTCAATGCGTCTACGGCGTGTTTGGTGGCACAGTAGACCGCGCCATGGGGATAAACCTCCTTCCCCGCTATCGACCCGATATTGATGATGTGTCCCGACTGCCGGGCAACCATCCCGGGCGATACGACGCGCGTGACGTACAGCAGTCCCTTGATGTTGGTGTCAATCATCCGTTCCCAGTCGTCGACAGCGCCTTCGTGCAGCGGCTCTAACCCCACCGCAAGACCGGCATTGTTGACCAGGATTTCCATCTCCTGCCATTCGCCGGGCAGGCTGTCGAACGCCCGGCAAACTTCGCCGTAATTCCTTACATCGAAAGAAAGCGTGTACACCCGTACGTCACAGGCTGTTTCGATTGCTTTCTTCAATTTCTCCAGACGCTCTTTCCGGCGTCCGGTGATAATCAGATTCATATTTTCCCTCGCCAGGCGAAAGGCGACGGCCTCTCCGATTCCCGAAGTGGCGCCGGTGATACATGCCGTTTTCATTGTGTTTATTGCTTTATGTTGTTGATAGTTAGTAGTTGGTAGTTAGTAGAGAGAGCGTCACCGGATGAGGCAATGCCGTCAGGCAAACCGTATTTTCTACTATCTACTAACTACCGATCATTCCTCTCCGTTTGAATCCGTATAGCGCAGAATCGTCTGTTCGCGGTCGGGGCCGACGGAAACGATATGGACGGGAACGCCCAGCTCCGCTTCGAGGAACGTGAGGTAGGCGTTAAATTCTTCCGGAAATTCGTTTTCACTCTTCATTTTCGTCATGTCCGTCTGCCATCCGGGCAGTTCCACAAAGACGGGTTCAAGCGCCGTTTCCGAAATCTCGAAAGGAAAGTCCTCCGTTTCTTCGCCGTCGATGCGATAGGCTACACAGGCCTTGATTGTCTCAAACGTGTCAAGCACGTCGCTTTTCATCATGATCAGCTGGCTGACGCCGTTAATCATGACGGCATAACGAAGCGCCACCAGGTCAATCCATCCGCAGCGGCGACGCCGTCCGGTCACGGAACCGAACTCGTGTCCCCGGTCGCAGAGCGTGTCGCCCGTCCGGTCGGTCAGTTCGGTGGGGAACGGGCCGCTACCTACACGGGTACAGTAGGCTTTGAATATGCCGTAGACCTCGCCGATGCTGCGGGGCGAAACGCCCAGACCGGTACAGCATCCGGCGCAGATGGTGCTGGAAGACGTGACGAAGGGATAGGAACCGAAGTCGACGTCGAGCATCGTTCCTTGCGCGCCTTCGGCCAGGATGGATTTACCCTCCGAGAGCAGACGGTTGATTTCATGTTCGCTGTCAATCAGACGGAACTGTTTCAGGTATTCGAGGGCGTCGAGCCAGCGAGTTTCAAGCTCCGCAACGTCGCCACTGTAATTCAGTCCGCGCAGCAGCGCTTCGTGGCGGCTTCTGGCGGCGGCATACCTGGCGTCGAAGCCGTGCAGCAGGTCGCCGACGCGCAGACCGTTGCGGCTGACCTTGTCCGTATAAGCCGGCCCGATGCCTTTGCCGGTCGTGCCGATCCGGGCGCTCCCCTTGGCGGCTTCACTGGCGGCATCGAGCATCCGGTGAGTCGGGAGGATGAGGTGCGCCTTTTTGGAAATCCGGAGGCAACCGGTGATGTCGTGGCCGCTTTTGGCCAGGGTTTCACATTCTTCCCTGAAAAGCAGCGGGTCCAGTACGACGCCGTTTCCGATAATATTTATCTTTTCTCCCTGGAAGATACCCGACGGGACAGAACGGAGTATATACTTCTGACCGTTGAACTCCAGGGTATGTCCTGCATTCGGCCCGCCCTGGAAACGGGCAATCACGTCGTAGCGGGGGGTCAGCACATCGACAACCTTGCCTTTGCCTTCGTCGCCCCACTGCAATCCTAACAATACGTCTATTTTCATTATTTGTATCTGTTGTTTATTCGTTGTTTTTTTTCTTTTGGAATTTCTCCCGGAACGTACATTTCGAACACTTCCCGTAAATGTACAGGGAATGGTATTCGGAGGTGAATTTGGGGATTTTATAATTCGTCGCAATTTTCACCTTTTCGGTTTTCACTTCGCGGATGCTGCCGCAGCAGGAACAAATCACATGATGATGGGTCAGCGCCGCGCTTTTCAACTCGTACTGAACGATCCGGGAAGAAAACTGGTGGCGGACCACCAGACCGGCATCCATCAGCAGTTCGACGGTATTGTATACGGCGGCCTGGCTGACACGGAAATGGTTTTCCGTCACGTGTCTCCGCAACGTTTCCACCTCGAAATGCCCCTGTATGCGGCAGATACATTCCAGAATGGTATAACGTTCTATCGTCTTTCGAAGCGCATTCTTCTCCAGATAGGCAGTAAGGACTTCCCGCATTTTGTCGACAGCGTACACGCCCGCACTCATCTTCGCCCGGTTAGTTGTATGCGGGAAGGAAAGAGTATTCCCTGCTGTAGCGGAGCATCTGTTCCACATAACCTTCCGAATAGTCCGGCACAATGTTAATCACTTCTCCCTTGCCGTTTCTGACCGGTTTCATGACCGGATTGACAAATCCCCGGTAGGGAGCCAGGTTCAGCGCCGCATAGCGTTTCAGCACTTCCCGGTGCAGCGCCGCGTCCACCTTCACGCCGTAAGTCTCGACCAGCCGTCGGCCGGCTTCATAGTCGCCTTCGCTTTTGATGCGCTGCACTTCGGCCAGCAGCTGTCCGAACAGGCCGCGCAATGCTTCGTAGTCGTTGATTACGACGTACGTTTTCCCGTCGCGCTTTTTCAGTTCAATCACATTGTCCGGCTGTCCCTTTTCGTATACCCACCGGGCAATCAGCTGACGGTTACGCATGTGAGCTTCCTCCACGTTCTTTCCGGCTTCGATGCGCACCAGCTGGGTCATCAGTCCGTTCATGAGGTATTTGTAATACTCGGCTTTGTAGGCTTCGGCATCGAGCGTCAGGCCCAGTTCCACCAGCTTTGCGTCGGCCAGGTAATAGAGCGCGAACAGGTCGGCGCGGGCTTCCTCCAGCGTCGAACTGTACGCCTTCAGTCCGTCCGGGTCGACGCCCGGCAGGATGATTCCGGAACCGTGACCGAGACATTCGTGCAGGTCGGTATGCAGGTTGTCGGTCACAAAACCGTATTTCGTGAGCAGTTCCAGTTCCCTGTCGCTCCAGACAAATTCCTCGCGGAAACCGTTTCCCTCCGAGGCTTTGTCGTAGGCTTCGGTGATGTTTTCGATGGTCACGGACTTGGAGCCGTGCTCGCGCCGGATCCAGTCGGCATTCGGCAGGTTGATGCCGATGGGCGTGGCCGGGTAGCAGTCGCCGCCCAGCATGGCGACGGTAATCACTTTGGCGCTGACGCCCTTCACTTCCTTTTTCTTGAAGCGCGGGTCGGTCGGCGAATGGTCTTCGAACCACTGGGCATTGTTGCTGATGATTTTGGTTCGTTTGGTGGCTTCGCGGTTGACGAAATTCACGAGGCCCTCCCAGCTGGCTTTCAGGCCCAGCGGATCGCCGTAGGTTTCCGTGAAGCCGTTGACGAAATCGACTTCCGAATGGACGTCCCGCACCCAGAGGATGGCGTAGGCGTCGAACGTCTTCAGATCGCCGGTCTGATAATATTCAATCAATTTTTCGATGACGGCTTTCTGCGCGTCGTTTTCGGCAAATGCCGCGGCTTTGCGCAGTTCGTCCATGATTTTCTCGATGGCTTCGGTGTACAGTCCGCCGGCTTTCCAGACCTTTTCCACCAGTTTGCCGTTTTCCTTTACCAGCCGGCTGTTCAGCCCGAAGGAGACGGGACGGGGATTGGACGGGTCTTTCAGTCCGGCGTAAAAGGCTTCCACTTCCTTCATGGTGACGCCCGGACCATAGTAATTGTTCGCCGAGGCGGCGATCAGGTCGCCGTTGCCGCTTTGCACCGTCCGTTTGGGCATGACGTTCGGCCGGAAGATGACGGGCGTGATTTCCGCCAGCCACTGATTCACGCTTTGTCCCTCGCGCAGCGGCAGCAGGGAGGCGTCCAGCTGACGGATGCAGCGGCGGAAAAACCCTTCCGTGAAACCGGGTTTAAACTTGTCTTCCGCATAATGGTGGTGGATGCCGTTGGCAAACCATACCCGCTTGAGATACGTCTCCAGCGCTTTAAATTCCTTTGTGTTCCGGTCTCCCGTGTAGTGTCGGTAGATGGCTTCCAGCGACCGGCGGATGGCCAGGTTGTAACGGTTGTTCTGGTCATACAGAATGTCGCGCCCCATCAGGGCTGCTTCGGACAGGTGATAAATCAGCTGTTTCTGTTGCAGGGAAAGCGATTCGAACGCGGGCACTCGATAACGGAGCACTTCGATATCGGCAAAACGGTCTACCCCGTAACGAAACGGTTCGGAAGGGGCGCCTTCCTCATTCCGTTCCCGGTTCATGCAGGCCGCCGTGAGGGTCATGAATGTCATAAGTATAATCCATTTTTTCATATTGAGCAACTCTTTTCTCCATACGCGAAATACGTCTGTCGCATACAGGCACGCAAAATTAGTAAATTATTCGACATGTCCCACAGGGGTGTATTCTAAAATGTCGGATTTAATCTAAATACCTTTGCATCAAAAACGATGACACATTATTTTTCGGAGGTAAAAGATTCTCGAGTTGAAGGTCGGTGTTTACATCTTCTATCTGATATTTTAATCATATCCGTTTGCACCTATCCGATCGTCAATAATCACGGCGGATTTAACCCACATTGCAGCATTTCCATCTCGAACTGTTAAATTTCAGTTAAAAACAGACGATTTTTGCCTGGAATTTTTCAGATAGAAATCGTAATCTA
>JAISWC010000322.1 GCA_031271245.1 Tannerella sp.
ATCAGGTTGTTGACCCATTTCCGGGTCTCTCCACACAAGGTGATGTTATTGGTAGAAATATTGTTTGCCGTATACAGTTTGACCGTGCAAATCCATTCGCTGCCGCGGCGGGCCAATACTATATTGCTTCCCAGATCAACCGAACAAATGTACAGAGAAAAAGGCGTGCATCTCTCGGCGTCCTTATAGCCGATTTCCGCCGAATAGCTTACTTTGTCCAGCAATTCGAGTAATTGGCGGAGCAGGAGGAGCACCGTTTCCTTGCTGTCAAACGCACCGATTTCCATGTAAAAATCCAGCAGTCTCAGTATCGTGTTCACCGTCTGGTCTGTCCATATTTCCCTGGATGGAATCCGCCGGTGTTCCTGAAGCAACTGTTCGTGAAACGGCGAGTAGAGATTCATGTCCAGCTGGCTGTAAAATTCGCGGAAGGACATTCGCTCCGGGATGGAACTGTCATACCATGCATATAACTTGAAAAACAACAGCATCTCATGATTCAGGAAATGATAGAAGGGAATATCCTGCGCCATGAAAAACAGTTCCTTGTCTTCGACAACGGCCAGTTCGTTGACGGTTTTCGACAATTGTTCGATGTAACGGATATAGCTCGGCTGCTCGGTTTTAATCGACGTATAGTGGAACAGGGCGCCCTGTTCCGAGTCGTAGTTCAGCAGTTCGTCCATCGACAGATGGAAGGTATGGCATAATTTCTGCAATTCCGAAAACGACAATTCCTTATCCCCCCGAATTCGCCGGTAAGCCGAGTCTGTACTCAGATTCAGCGATTCTTCAATTACATCCACCAAACGGTATTGTTCCGGTATGCGTGACCTGATGATGTTAAATAAACGTTTCTGCACTTCCATCACTTGTTCAGTCCATATAATAAACAGTTTTACTGATTGAATAGTTGTTCTTTTGTTTTGCTTTTCCGCATCCGTTTTTGTGCAGACCTGTTCGAAAAAAAAGCAAACCCAATCCGAAAACAGTTTGGGTTTGCCGACAGGTTTTTCAATCCATGTAATTCCATGATTCCTGTCAAATTAACACTCAAATTTAGTCATCAAAAGAACGTCTTTTATTTTAACGTATGACAATCTTGCCGGTTTTGCCGTTGAGCGTAACCAGATAAAATCCAGCTCTCACCGGTGTGCGCACCGTTTTGCCCGCGACAATCGGGAAACGCCTGACCAGTGCACCCGTCAGCGTGTAAATCGCTGCTTCGCCGCCGGCAATGGACGTCATGCATATATGTCCGTTTTCGGCCCACAGTTGTGTCGATGCCACCCGTTCGCCGGCCGTCGGAGGAACTTCGACGCCGTCTACCGTGAAGGTAATCCGGATATCTTCCCGTATGGCCGGTATTCGTACACGAAAGACCTGACCGTCCTGCGGCGTGACATACACTTCGTCGGGCGAGAGCTGACGGTCGGTCGAGACGCCCGGCATACGACCCGCGTAAGGACCGCTCAGGGTCAAGGTAAAGATAAAATCCTTTCCGCTTGCCACGAAATGCTCCCCGGGCGGCGGCGCGGTGGTCAGGTAGTCGCAGGCAGGGATGAACACCTTCCGCTCAATGACGATACCGCTTCCCTCGTCCGGCAGCAGCACTTCGGTCTCGTCGCAGCCCTCCGGTTCCCTGAACAGAATCATCTCCTCCAGGTTGGCAATCTGAAGCGGCGTCACCGGCAGCCAGGCGCTTTCCCAAGTATGGCCGTGATTGAAGCTGCGCAACAGTCCGGGCGAACCGCCGCGGATGTTAAGCTCCAGCCAACCTTCGTAGTGGGTAGTGCGCGGATAGTAGAGCATGTCGCTCAGGTCCGGTTTGTTCCAGAACCTGAAGCGGACAGACGTGTCGGGCGGCAGAGACGGCGTCGAAACCACGATGGCGCCCCAGCCGCCTTCCAGTTCGTCGGGAACACGCAGGGTATGGTATGCCAGGGTAAGTTCCGTGACGCCCTTCGGCAGCACCGGCTTTTTCCACTGGCCGCCATCTCTGGCCACCAGGTATTTCTCGGCCAGACCCAGATAGGTAAGGGTCACTTCCCGGTCGGAACCCGTATCGGGAACCGTTATCGTGAACGTCTTTTCGCAACTTTCGAACCATTCGTCCGGCGAAGCGTCGGACGGACAGGCTCCACATGCGGGAGGCGCTACCTGGACGGGCGGAGCCGCCGACTGGGTCACCTTCCCGACCGGAGCCGCCGGACATTCCGAATCGCCCGGTGCCCGAACACCGAACAGCCATACCTCAAATTCATGGACTTCCTCGACGGCTTTGCTGTTCCACGGAACGGTCAGCGTATAGAACGCCGAATCGCCGGCAGCCGTCACCTGCGGAAATACGTTGTTGCCGCCCAGCGAAGCCGGCAGCCGTATCTCCAAGGCGTGCGCTTTTTCCGCATAATGCAGCTGTTCGCCGACGATGACGAGCGTCACCCGGCCACCCGGGTAATCCAGCGTCGCCGGGACGGGTTCGATCCCGTAGCCCGTATGTCCGCCGGGGCTGTCGCAACCGCTGCCGGGATGGAGCCGGGGGACTCTCACCCGGAAACCGCCGAACTTCTCTTCCATCCCGTTTGACAGGTTGTTTTGAATCACGCCCGGTTTCAGTCTTACGACATAATCGCCGTTATCGAACGGAAACGGAGGCGCGGCGGTAACCCGTACCCGATTCCCCGCTTCGACGGTCGCCGTCCATGCGGAAGCAGGGAGCGCCGAACCGTCTTTGACGATTTCAATCAGGTCGCCGATGCCCGTACTGTTGATGACATGGGCAGGCGTCAGACCTCCGGTATCGTAAATTTCGTCGGCGACGGCGCTGTTTGTGGAGCCGTTCGTCACGAGGGTAAAGGTAAATTCCGTCTGCAACGAAAGGAAGAGGCTGTCTGCCGGCAAGTCGTAGGCGAAATGGAACACCGGATAGGGCGTGTTTACGTTGAAACTGACGTCGGCTATGTCCGACGGGGCGTTTGTTTTCGCGCCGTTCCGGTCGCTCGCAATGTTCGTTTTGGCATACATCTGTATGTGCTGGCCGTTGGTCAGCGGGGGAACCGCCGGGGTCAGGGTAAACGTCCACCTGTCGGACGGTGCCGCTCCGGACGGCGTCATGCCCGATACCGTACCCGTGCCGGCCACTACCTGGATGTCCGCATCGGTCAGTCCCGATACGGGACGGTCAAATTTCACCTCCACGGTGAAGGAAGACGCATTGGTCTCGCTGACGGACGGTGTCAGCGCCGGCGGCGGCATCTGCAATTCCACCACCCGGGTGACAAACGCAACCGGCTTAATGATCTCCGGCGGGATGTTCTTTGCCTCAAAACGCAGGTATCCCGTATAGTCGCCCGCCGGACGGCCGGTTACCAGTACGGCTTTCACGCTGAAGGCCGCTCCGGAGGGGAGGAAGGAGCCGCCCGCATCGCTTTGCAGCACACTGTTCAGGGCTGCCAGGATGGCTGCATCCAGCGAACCGCCGTTCACATCCGTATAATCATCCGCCGTAAGCAGGACGGCCGGACTGTACAGTTTCTGATTTCCCGCATTCCTGAAAATCAGCGTCACCGCTTTAGTCACGGCTTCAGTAGCGGTATAACCCACATTCAGCGCGCTGGTGTCGCCCTGCGCCGAGGTCGTGTACTCCTTTACCTCGATGGCCGGGAGAAACGTCGGCGCACGCAGTTCCACCCGGAGTTTCGGCACAATGGTCGCCGTCTCCGGCACATATTCAAACCCCCGGTCGTTTCTGGCGTCCGTAAAGAACGTGACCGGGAAGGAAAGCGTGGCATACTGCTGCAGGATGGGCTGACCGCTTTCGGAGGCGTTCTCAGGGAAAAGCGCCGCATCCGGATAGACTCCGGTCGTCCCCAGGAACAGCCGGCGGGGATCCAGTTCCGGCGCCAGACTCGTCACAGCCGTATTCACAGCCG
>JAISWC010000004.1 GCA_031271245.1 Tannerella sp.
ATCGTCTTCGTAAACCGTCTGGTAATTGTACTGCAAGACCGGTTTGCCTGATTCCCGGATGATAAACTGTCCGTTGTCGGGATTCACTTCCGCCGTCATTACAGGAGTGGATTTCGGCGCACATGCCGATACAAATGTCATCGCCAAAAGGACGATTGCTGTAAAAAAAATCTGTTTCATGTAGATTGTTTTTTAATCAATGCATTATACTTTTCAAAAATCGCATGAACTGTCTTCATTTTCGGATGATGTCCTTCCATAAACCGAAGAAATTCGTTTTTCCCCTGCTCTGTCATATCCGTATTCTTTAGTTATTCCTGCAATGCCACAAAGATACAATTTTCTTTTTATGATGCAACGCGTCAGTTAACGGAATATACATTCATTCTTTCTTTGCTGTCGCCGTGTCTATCGTTATACGGTATTTATTTTGTATCTCTTGTGCTGTTATTCAAAGAAATCGTTATATCTTTGAAGTCGGTTATATTTAAAAACTTAATAATATGAGAAAGTCAATTTTGTTATGGATTCCGTTATGCTTGTGGATATCATGCAGTCGGGAAAATGGGCACGAGACTGTTTCCGGGACAGACCGGAACGGCTATACCTGGGAAGAAGTTACGAACGACCCGTTTAAGGCGCGTATCTACACGCTGGAAAACGGGCTGAAAGTGTATTTGTCGAAAAATACGGACGAACCCCGTATTCAGACAATGATTGCCGTCAAAGTCGGCTCAAAGGACGACCCGCGCGACAATACGGGACTGGCTCACTACCTCGAACATATCATGTTTAAGGGTACCAGCCATTTCGGTACGTCCGACTGGGAAAAGGAAAAACCGCTGCTCGACAGCATTGCCGCGCTGTTCGAGGCGCACAAGGCCACGGCCTCGGCCGACGAGAAAAAGGCGATCTATCAAAAGATAGACGCCACGTCGCAGGAAGCCGCCCGGTATGCCATCTCGAACGAATACCAGAAGATCGTCGGCATGATTGGCGCCTCGGGGACAAATGCCTTTACCAGCTACGACATGACGGTCTTTGTGAATGAAATTCCGGCCAATGAAATCGACCGGTTCTTCAAGCTCGAATACGACCGTTTCACCAACGCACAGTTGCGCCTTTTCCATACGGAACTCGAAACCGTGTACGAAGAGTTTAACATGTATCAGGACCAGGGCATGTCGCGGGTGTGGAACAAAGTCTTTGACGGCCTGTTTGCCACGCATCCCTACAAGGTGGACGTCATCGGGTTGCCGGAACATCTGAAAAATCCTTCGATGAACAGCGTCATGGCTTTTCAGAAATACTACTATGCGCCCAACAACATGGCCGTGCTGATGTGCGGCGATCTGGACTTTGAGCATACGATCCGGACAGTCGACCGGTATTTCGGCCGGATGAAGCCGAACGAAGCCCTGAAACATGCAGACCCGGTCGTGGAAGCGCCGCTGACAGCCCCGAAAACCTTCGAGGTCTCGACGCCCGACCAGGAACGGATTGCCGTGGCCTACCGCTTCGCCGACGCCAAGTCGAAAGATGCGCTGTACCTGGAACTGATAAGCGCCATCCTGTACAACGGCAAAGCCGGCTTGATCGACCTGGATCTGCTGCAGCAGCAGAAAGTACTGCAAATGATCGCCGGCGCCGAGAAACTGAAAGACTACGGCCTGTTCCTGTTTCTGGGTACACCGCGCGAAGGACAGACGCTCGAAGAAGTGGGCGCCCTGATACAGGAAGAAATCGGCAAACTGAAGGCGGGTGATTTCGACGAAGACCTGCTGGAGGCGACCGTCAACAACATGAAGCTGCAAATCGTCCAAATAACGGACGGAAGGTATGGTGTATACAGTTTTCTGGAAGCTTTTATCAACGAAGTGGAATGGAAGGATGCACTTTCCGAAATGGATCAGATCGCCCGAATCACCAAACCGGAACTGGTGGCCTTCGCCAACGAGTTTTTCGGGGACAATTACGTGACGGTTTACAAGCGGACGGGCGAGAATACGGAAAAGGTGACGGTCGACAAGCCGCAAATCACGCCGATAACCATCAACCGCGACAGCGAATCGGATTTCGCCCGCGAACTGGGCGCCATGAAACCGGAGCCTATCGAACCCGTGTTCCTCGACTACGCCACGCTCATCAGAAAGGAAACGCTGAAAGACGGCGTCGACTTCTACTACACGAAGAACGAAACCAACCGGATTTACTCGCTGGACCGGTTCGTGGAAATATCGAACCTCACCGACAGGAAACTCGCGCTGGCCTTCCGCTACCTGCCCTATCTGGGCACGTCCAGGTACACGCCCGAGCAGCTGAAGATGGAAATGTACAAACTGGCGATGGATTTCAACGCAACGGCCACTTCGAGCCGTTCCTACGTCAGCGTGTTCGGTCTGGACGAAACCCTCGACCGCTCGCTCGTGCTGATGGAGGAAATGCTGAGCGACGCCGCCGTCAACCGCGATGCCTACGACAATCTGGTAAACGACATCCTCAAGCAGCGGGCGAATGCCAAGCTGAACAAGGCGCAGATCCTGCGGGGCGGACTGGTGAATTACCTCAAGTACGGCCCGAAATCCGCCTTCTCCGACCTGCTGAGCGAAGAGGAACTGCGAGCCATTGACCCCCAGGAACTGATCGACCTCATCAAGCAGTTCACCTCCTACCGGCACGGCTATTTCTATTACGGCCCCGGATCGGAAACCCGGATTGCCGGGATGCTGAAGAAGCTCGATACGCCCGGAACGCTGAAGGACACGCCTCCGCGCGTGGAATATCCCGAATTGCCGATGGACAAACCCGTCGTCTATTTTGCCGACTACGACATGGTGCAGGCCGAAATCATACTGCTGGCCAAAGACGTGACCTTCAGTCCCGCGCTGATGCCCTACGAATCCATGTTCAACTCCTATTACGGCGCCGGGATGAACTCCATCGTGTTCCAGGAAATCCGCGAAGCCCGCGGACTGGCCTATTCGGCGTACGCCTACGTATCCGGACCGCCGCGCGCCGGTCAGTCCAATTACATTCAGGCCTACGTGGGCACGCAGTCCGACAAAATGGTAGCGGCCATCAACGCCTTCCGTGAAATGCTGACCACGATGTTCCGATCGGAAAAGGCCTTTGACCTGAGCCGGGAATATGTACTGAACAACATGCGCTCGGAACGGATCACCAAATCGGATATTTTCTGGCGTTACATGTCTCTGAAAGACCTCGGCATCGACTACGACATCCGGAAGCCGGTCTACGAAACGATTCAGACCATGAAATTAGACGACATGCAGAAGTATTTCGACGAGCACATCCGTCCGGCCGGCTATTCGGTGCTTTTAATCGGAAAAAGAGACCAAATTGATTTCGACTACCTGAAAAAGATAGCCGAAGTAAGGGAACTTTCTCTGGAAGAACTGTTCGGATACTGATGGCAGGCAAGCAGATCACATATCCGATAGAAGATGCAGGGATTCGGAGGCGGACGGACGGATGTCCCCGTCTTTGAATCCCTGCCTGATTTCGGCACGTTTATCTCCACCGGCGGGAAAGAGGCGTATCTCCTTGTGCCGTCGTCCCTGTGAGACACGAAGTTTATCCCTGTGAGACACGAAGTAACCGGAAAGGTAACATTTATTTCCGGACGACTCCTTCTGTTTCTTCATGTATGATTCCCTCCTTTTCAAGGCTGTTTTTCAGATATTTATCTGCCTCCGGCGTTGACCGGCGCATGTTCTCAGTCCGACATTTGAATTTATTATGTTTTTTTAATTTAGAGGATAATGCATTATTTCAAGAATATCGTTTACCTTTGGGGTGATTTTAACTGAAAGTGGAATTATTGAACAATAACAGTAGCCATGTATACTGCAAAAAATTACATAACGGACTGCATGGACATACATCTTGCGGCAGTCGCCGCCTCCGCCACCCAAAAGGACGGTCTGAAGGCAGCCGGGATCATGCGCTTTAAAATCTCCTTCCCGTCTATATATTTTTTGATCCTCAAACAACACGTATTTCCAACTATGCCGCAGGTGATCTCCCGCGGGCAGCGCTGTTGCGTTCGTCCTGTTCCACCTGCGAAGACGCCCTTTGCGTCGAAAAAAGCGCTGTCTCAGCCCCGAACGGCAACGGGAGACGCAGGCGCACTGCCACGCAACCGGCTGACACAGCCGGCGGAGGCAAACCCCAAAACAAGTCCCGGTCGACCCGGAATGAATTCATCCGCAACCCGCGGAAGCTCACCCGCGACCTGCGGAAGCTCACCCGCGCCCCGCGGAAGCTCGTCCACGATCTGCGGAAGCTCGTCCGAAACTCGCGGAAGCTCGTCCGCAATCCGCGGAAGCTCGTCCATGATCCGCGGAAACTCGTCCACGACCTGCGGAAGCTCACCCGCGGCTCGCGGAAGCTCGTCCGCGACCCGCAGAAGTTCGTCCGCGACCCGCGGAAGTTCGCACCTGTTCTATACCGGGCGGGTGTATCCCGTTACCGTACAGCATACGGCGGCACATGCTGCGCCGCCGCATTTTTCGAGAGTATTAATTGAAGTAATTAATTTTAATGTAGTAATGTATGGAAGAAAAGAAACTGATTCCAAGAAAGGACGCCGATTTTCACATCCGGCAAAAGCGCCTGCACACGCTGGCTGACGCCAACATCGCGTTGTGGGGGCTGGACCCGGTCTGGATGGCGGGTACTTTCGACCCGGCTGCCGACCACTGGGACAGCAAGTATGCCGCGTATCTCGACCCGCAGACCCGCACACCGCTGATCACGGCCGAGAAAAATGCCGCACGCAAAGCCTACGAGCCTGACGTCAGTCTGCTGCTCAAAGGGTTGCGGTATAATACGCGCCTTACCGAAGACCAGCGGCTGGAGCTTGGGCTGACCGATTACGACACCTCGCACACGCCGCCGTCCGTCCTGCACTCGTACCCGGTAGTTGTCGTCACGCCCATCGGGCCGGGACAACTCCGGCTCGACTGGCACGACAGCCTGACCGGCAAGAAGAGCAAGTCGCATCTTGTGCACGGATGTGAGGTACGCAAGGCTATTTTGCCTGTGCCGCCCAAATCGGCCGAGGAAATTCTGCCCTCCGAGTTTTCAACCCGGACGCCCTATTTCCTTGAGTTTGACCTGAGCCTGCGTGGACAGACCGTCTACTTCTGCTTCCGCTGGGAAGATACCCGCGGACGCAAAGGCCCCTGGTCGGGAATCCTGAGCGCTATTATTCCGTAATGGCGCCGGCTGTAGTGAAACGGGGTGGCGCGGGACGCAAGAAGCCGCGCCACCCGTTTTTGACGGTGGCTGACTGAGTCTGTTTTGACCTGTGGTTGGAATGATTTTTTGACGGACGATGATTTTTCAATGATCGTATTCACATAATCAAATGCATCACCATTCAGACCCATGACTCGAATCACCGTTCGGACAATGAAAGGTTGAAAATGAAAAATAGCAGTTTGAAAATGAAGAATAAAGAATGGAAAATGAAAAATGATGCAACGCAGATGTATTCCAACTGCGGTGTGTCGAAGCAGCTTTCCCCTCTCCTGTGGAAAGGGGGTGGGGGAGAGGTCAGGGATGGCACGTCGGTAAAAAGATCGCACAGTCCTGTCAGCCGTCAACGGGCCGGCGAAGATCCTAAAGCCCGTCCATACGTATACAGGGCAGCAACGCCCGCTTCCGGGATTTTTGCCCGGTTCTTCCGTGATCGCAGGTCGAAACCCTCGGCCGCCTGTAGCCTCCTGTGTTTCGTCATTTTGTTTTTCGCCGGAATCGTCAAGCCCGGTACGGCCGGGGCGCAGGTAGTGGTCGGCGACACGACGTTCTGGTTCGTGGCGCCCGACGCTCTGCAGCGGCACAGCCATCAACTCTTCCGTCGGGGGAAACTGGGCTGGCGTCGCCGCTGACGACATGGACAGCGACGGACTGCCCGAACTCATTGCCGGCAACCAGATATACAAAGTCAATATTATCACCCCGTTAGACTTTATCAACAACTCCGTCACCCCGATGACGGGAGGCTATAAGTATACCGGCACTCTGCCCACAGGCATCATCGCCGACGGATGGACGCATGTGGCCGACTTCGACCTCGACGGGAAACTTGAAGTAT
>JAISWC010000017.1 GCA_031271245.1 Tannerella sp.
ACGGAGGCACGGAGAGCACGGAGGCTTTTCCCCTCTGCACTTGCCCGGTGAACTCCGTGTCTCTCCGTGTCACTTTTTTCTTACACAGCGTTCCACCGGGAAGACACAGAAGGACACAGGAAAAAAACCTCCGTGTTCTCCGTGTCTCCGTGTTTAAATGATTTATATGTTATTTATTTCGCATCCCTTAAATAGCCGTCCAGGGCGGTTCATTTGAAATGTACCCCTCATTTTAATTTGAAAAAGCAAGGTATCTATATTTTTCCGTATATTTGCACCCGATAACTTCGTGCGGTTTTCACTGTGAATAGAACCGGAAGCCAAACGAAAGCGTTGAATTATTCATTTTTTAATAGATAGACACTCCATGAAAGTTGTATTTTTAAGCTGCATTGCAGCGTTTATTCTGACCGGCGTTCCCGCAGGAGCGCAAAACAAACTGACCGTGAATGCCGACCAGGGCAGGGAAATCATCAGCAGGCACGTGTACGGACATTTTTCCGAGCACCTCGGTCACTGCATTTATGGCGGTTACTGGGTCGGTGAAGACTCGCCGATTCCCAACATGCGCGGCATCCGCAATGATATTGTGCAGGCCTTGCGCGACATTCAAATCCCGAATCTGCGCTGGCCGGGCGGATGTTTTGCCGACGAATATCACTGGCGCGACGGTATCGGGCCGCGCGACCGGCGTCCCAGGATGGTAAACACCCACTGGGGCGGCGTGGTGGAAGACAACAGTTTCGGCACGCACGAATTTCTTGATTTATGTGAACAGCTGGGCTGTGAACCGTATATCTGCGCCAACGTGGGCAGCGGCACGGTGGAAGAGATGTCCAAATGGGTGGAATACATCACCTCCGATGGCGAAAGCCCCATGGCCGACCTTCGTCGCCAAAACGGTCGCGAAGCGCCCTGGAAAGTCAAATTCTGGGGCGTGGGCAACGAAAACTGGGGGTGCGGCGGCAACATGACGGCCGAGTTTTATGCCGACCAGTACCGCCGCTATGCCACCTACTGCCGCAACTACGGCGACAACCGGCTGTTCAGGATTGCCGGCGGTGCGAGCACTGACGACTACCACTGGACGGAAACGGTGATGAAAAATGTCAGTCACCGGATGATGCAGGGCCTGTCGCTGCATTATTACACGGGCGGCCGTTCCGCTACGCAATTCGACGAAGCGGAATATTTCACCACGATACAGAAAACCCTGTTTATGGACGAGTTGCTCACCAAACATGCGACTGTCATGGACAAATACGATCCACAAAAACGTATCGGTCTGATTACCGACGAATGGGGAACCTGGTACAGCGTCGAACCCGGAACAAATCCCGGATTCCTGTATCAGCAAAATACGTTGCGCGACGCCATCGTCGCCGGAATCAACCTGAACATTTTCAACGCTCATTGCGATCGTGTGAAGATGGCAAACATCGCCCAAACCGTCAACGTCCTGCAGGCCGTCATCCTTACCGATAACGAAAAGATGCTGCTTACGCCGACTTACTGGGTGTACTATTTGTATAAAGTACATCAGGACGCTACACTGTTGCCGGTTTCGTTCACGTCCGACAAATACGAACTGAACGGCAAAGAAATGGATGCCGTCAGCGTGTCGGCGTCCAAAGACGCTTCAGGGAAAATTCACATCACCCTGGTGAACATCGACCCCAACCGGGAGCAGGCTGTGGAAAGTGAATTGCGGGGTGTGACCGTCAAAAACGTGTCGGGAAAAATCCTGACTTCGGCAAACCTTGCCGATCACAATACGTTTGACCGGCCGGAAGCAGTCGGAGTAAGGGATTTTAAAGGCGCCAAACTGTCGAAAAATACGCTTTCGATACGGTTGCCGGCCAAGTCGGTCGTCATGCTGGAGCTTGAATAGGATGATGCAAGGCAAAAAAAAGGAGGCTGTCTTTCGTTCGGGGCAGCCTCCTGTCATTTTTCCGCTTTTTCAGGCGGTCAAAATTCGTCCACGACGAGATCGCCGTCCGTCAGGTCCTTAATCCCTTCGGCAAAGGCGGCGAAATGAGCGGACGAGGCATGTGTCTGAAAAGCCGCATCATCTTTGTACTCTTCGTAAAAGATAAATTCAACCGGACTGGTCGGCGACTGATACAGGGCATAAAACAGATTTCCCGCTTCCTGCCGGGTAGCGGTTACCAGTTTCGATGCCACCTCGATAAATGCCTTTTCCTGTCCTTCCTTCACCTTTAAGCGCGCGACAATGACCTTCTTCTCCTTTTTCGGTTGCTGCACTTCGGCAACAGTCTTTTCCTGAGCGCATTTCTCGTCACTCTGACAGCACTTCTTTCCTCCCTTGCACGACATTGCGCCTGCCATGGCAAGCGAAATCAACAAAATTCCAATTTTCTTCATTTCAGTAGATATTTACAAATTAAACTGCTGCAAAAATAATCAAAAAAACCGTTTCCACCGGTCAAACGTGTCCGAATTTTTACCACAGTTCCATGTTCATGGCTCTGCGGACTTCCTTCAACGTCTGTTCCGCTACCGTCCGGGCATGTTCGATGCCTCTTTTGAGCACGTCCCGGATATAAGTCCTGTCGTTCTCCAGCTGCATTCGCCGCTCGCGGACGGGAGCAAAATAGCCGTTCAGCGCGTCGGTCGTCATTTCCTTCAGTTTCCGGGCGCCGGCATCGCCAATCTCAGCAGCAATCTGTTCCGGCGGCGTACCCAGGCACAGCGCACAGAGGCGGAGCAGGTTGGCCACTTCCGGCCGGTTCTCCGGATCGTAGGTGATGAAACGTTCCGAATCCGTTTTGGCCGTTTTAATCATTCGCTGCGTCTCGTCGGCCGTCGACTTGATGGCAATGGAATTATGGCGGCTCTTGCTCATTTTCTGATTTCCGTCAAGACCCAGAATCAGGGGCGTTTCGCTCAGCAAACCAAACGGTTCGGGGAAAACCGGCACATGGTATTTCGTGTTGAACCGCCTTGCAATGATGCGGGTCTGCTCGATGTGCGGCAACTGGTCTTTTCCCACCGGCACGATATTGCTCTTGCAAAACAGGATGTCCGCCGCCTGATGAACGGGATAGACATGCATCCCGGCATTGATAACCTTCTGTCCCGAAGCCGAGATTTCTTCCTTAATGGTGGGATTCCGGTTCAGTTCCGCACTGGATACCAGCGTCAGGAACGGAAGCAGCAACTGGTTGAGTTCCGGAATGTAACTGTGCGGGAAAATGTATGTTTTGTGATTTTCCGGGTCCAGTCCGCAGGCCAGGTAATCGAGTGTCAGCTCATACACAAAGTCTGCGATTTTGTCGAATGCCTCCCGGTCGGTCAGCACCTGGTAATCGGCTATGACAATATACGTCTCCACGCCCCGGTTCTGAATCTCGACCCGGTTTTTCAGCGAGCCGAAATAATGACCGATATGCAGGTTTCCGGTAGGACGGTCGCCGGTCAATACCCTGTACTTCGCCGGATGAACGGATATATCCGCTTCCAGTTCCTTACTTTTTTTCTGCGCGACTTCAAATGTCGAATCATTTATTTCTTCCTGTTCCTTTTCCATTTTTACACTGTTTGTTTTTAAGGGCGCAAAGATAATGATTCCATCTCATTTAAGCGCAAAAAAGAAGACGGCGGCGGCCAGCAAAGCGACGAACAGCGCCATGAAGATCGCCCGGACTGTTTTTTTCCGGAAGATTCGTCTCTTTCCCAAATGAATTTTTTTATCGAAACGGCTGTAAATATCTTTCCGGTTCATGTCGCGGCAGGTTGCCGAAAAGTCGCCGAAGCACCGTTCGATCCGATTCCGGCCTTCATAACCGCAGGCGGCGGCAACCGTACTTTCATACCATGTTTCCCGGTTATCGTCAAAGCTGGCAATGGCTTTGCGCAGACTGTCCGCAAAATGTTCCGGCGTTTCGTAACAGGCACGGATTTCGTCCGTATCCAGGTAGATTTTCCGGTCGGAGAAATCCGTGATCTGCATGAAATAGAGCCAGTCATCAAACAGTGGCAAACAGGAGGCATAATATTGCGCCACGTAGTTTCGGCGGTCGGCCGCCCGCAGCAGCGCCCTTAACTTGTCCAGTTCGAAACAGCATTTGCGTGGCTGCGTTCCGTCCGCGGAAGGCAGGCTGATTTGCCTGTAAAACGCATCGACATCATCCTGATCCAAAAGCGTTAACCAGAAAAAAGGGATGCGGTTGCCCGCCTCAAAAAGAACAGCTTCTTCGCCGCCGGCTGTCCTGGCAAAAAGACACGCACCTTTTCGCCTGTTTTCCTGTTCCATCACCGTTTTATTTAATTTATTTCCAGCAACCGGTCAATAAAGGCATTATTTTTGCGCCTGGCCTCATCGATGGATTTGCCGCCCGTGTACGCCACATAATAGGCCAGATTAAACAGCCGGTTTTTCAGCAGAATGAAATCGACGGCGCTCACGACGCTGGTTTCCCCGTCCCCGTGCTTGTATTTCATCAGCACAATCATCGTCCGGACATTCGGCCGGGGCGAATATTTCTCGATTAATGCCGGCTTTCCCACGGTCATCGTCTGGTAGTATTCCTCGATACGGTCGCTGATCCGGTCAAAATTACTCCCTTCGAAAAGCGTCTGTTCCAGGTCTTTTTCCGCCCGTTCCAAGTCAGCTTCGCGGGCGTGGCTGTTTTCCAGCCGATACTCGCCATACATCAGAAAATAGTCTTCATACGAAATTTCCTTCAGTTGGTCGACCTGCCTGTACGTCTCCTTGTTCAGGTAATAAGCCAGCACCGGTCCGGATGCCAGATAAGGCTGAATCACCTCCTGTACGCCTTTCTCCGTCCGGCATTCCGTCATCCCGTCTATTTCGGGCAAACAAATATAAATGTATCCGTACAGCGCCGAATTGTCACATCCGGAGGCATTCTTTTTCGCAGCACCCGAACATCCCGCTAACAGACACAAAACCCAAAGTCCGACAATCTTTTTCATTTGCATGTCAAATAAGTTGCGGCAAAGGTATTGAAATTTTTTCTTCCGGCTGCATGTCCGTATTTCAAAAATAGTTTATATCTTTGGCGTCGAATTGAAGTGGAAAGATTTGTATTGCTTGCAACCACGGGAAAAAATGCTAAAACATCCTGTTTTGAGGTTTCACCAATCCGTTTTCATTTTCAGTTCATTATGTTTAGCAACCAATAAAAATAGAAACGTAATGAGTTATTTATTCACCTCCGAATCGGTGTCGGAAGGACACCCCGACAAGGTCGCCGACCAAATTTCAGATGCCTTGCTGGACGAGTTTCTGGCGTATGACCCAAACTCGAAAGTAGCCTGCGAAACGCTGGTAACAACCGGACAGGTTGTGCTGGCAGGCGAAGTTAAATCAAGTGCTTACGTCGACGTGCAGGAAGTGGCGCGCGGCGTCATTGAGCGCATCGGTTACACGAAAAGCGAATATCAGTTTGAAGCCAGGTCGTGTGGCGTCCTCTCGGCCATTCACGAGCAGAGCGGCGACATCAACCGCGGCGTGGAACGCGCCGACCCGTATGAACAGGGCGCCGGCGACCAGGGTATGATGTTCGGCTACGCAACCCGGGAAACGGCCAACTACATGCCGCTGGCGCTCGACATTTCGCACGCGCTGCTGACGGAACTGGCCCTGATCCGCAGAGAAGAGACGGCGCTGATGCCCTACCTCCGGCCGGACGCCAAGAGCCAGGTCACGATCGAATACGCCGAAGACGGTACGCCGCTGCGCATTGACACGATTGTCGTCTCCACCCAGCACGACGAGTTTATCACCGCCGGCAACGGCCTTTCGCAGGAAGACGCCGACCGGGCCATGGCAAAGAAAATCAAGGAAGACGTTGTCAATCTCCTGATTCCGCGCGTCAAAGCCCGCTATCCGGCAGCCATCCAAACGCTGTTCGACACGCAAATCACCTGTCACGTCAACCCGACGGGCAAATTCGTGATCGGCGGGCCGCACGGCGATACGGGACTGACCGGGCGGAAAATCATTGTCGACACGTATGGCGGCAAGGGCGCCCACGGCGGCGGCGCATTCTCGGGCAAAGACCCGTCGAAGGTCGACCGTTCGGCGGCGTATGCCGCCCGTCACATCGCTAAGAACCTGGTGGCGGCGGGCATAGCCGACGAAGTGCTTGTACAGGTGTCGTATGCGATTGGCGTCGCACGGCCGACCAGCCTGTTCGTGAATACCTTCGGCCGCTCGAACGTTGCCTTCAACGACAGCGAGATCGCCGGCAAGGTGGAAACGCTCTTCGATTTGCGTCCCAAGGCGATTGAGGAACGGCTGAAACTGCGTCATCCGATCTATCTGGAAACGGCTTCGTATGGACATTTCGGTCGCGAACCGCGTACGGTAAGGAAGACGTTCACTTCGCGTTATGCGAATGCACCGGTTGTCCATGACGTAGAACTGTTTACGTGGGAGAAACTGGACTACATCGACCCAATCCGGAAAGCTTTCGGGCTGTAAACCGAAAAGGCGCGATGAGCGCCTTTTTTTGTGCGCCGTACATGATGTACAGGGATGAAAAATAAACGGGTACATTTTTTTTGCGGGAAAAGTGGCCGATATAAAAAAAAGAGGCTATCTTTGCTGACAAACAAAAAAAAGTATGCGTTTAGAGAAGTTTACATATCCGCCGCCTTTTACACTTTACGGGGAAACGACGCCCGGTTCATTGCTTTCGCCGCCTTCGTGCGCAGCGCTTTTTCCGGTGCGCAGCGCCGCACGCCGGAAACCCGCGGCACAGCGTCGGACGGACGGGAATACCCTCTTTCCGGCCGGCGGAAAAGACTTTTCCCCGCAGGGATCAACCTTTTCGCTCCGGAAAAAGACTTTTCCCCCAAAGGGGAAGATCTTTTCTCCACAGGGGAATACTTTTTTTTCGCAGGGGAAAATTTTTACTCCATGGGGGCAGACTTTTCCCCCACGGGGAAAGACCGTCCCCCATAGGGGAACACTTTTTCTCCACGGAGAAAAATCTTCTTTCCACGGGGAAATATTTTTCCCCCGTAGGGGAAAGACTTCCCCCAAAGGGGAAAACCTTTCCCCTACAGAAAAAATCCTTTCCTCCTCGCAGGAAAAACCGTTCGGATAAAATATTTTTAATGATTCAAATTATATGGGAAAGACAGATTATTTGCCATCCAACGTGCTGGCATATCAGAAGAAGGTGCACAACATCCGTACCCGGGTAACCGCCAGCCAGACACAGTGGGACATTTCCACCCTGGCGCTGGCGCCCCTCGACCCGCTGATCGCCGCCCTTGACGCGGCAATCGAGGTGTCCGAAAACCCCGCCACGCGCACCGCCGCCGCCATCCGCCGGCGTAACGAAGCGCGAACGGCGCTCGACCGCGTGTTGCGGTCCTTTATCCAGGGACGCCTTATACACAACCTCCTCGTCTCCGACGACGCCCTCCTCGACATGGGCCTGCCCACCCATGACCACAAGCCTACACGCCACCCGGTGACCGACGACACGCCGCTCCTCAGTTTCTCTTCGCCCGCGCCGGGAATCATCAACGTGGCGTTCGGCGCCGGAAACAAAAAACGGCGCGGCAAGGCCGACGATACCCACGGCATGGAAGCGCGATGGCTGAAATCCCACTCGCCCGTCTCGCCAACCGACTGGTCTGAACTCACGCACAGCGAGTTCGCCACCCGTTCGCCGATGCGACTGGTCTTCGAGGGACACGACCGCGGACAGTGGATTCACCTCGCCGCACGATGGGAAAACAACCGCGGCGAATATAGCCCCTGGACGGAAATCATCAGTCCCGTGATCCCATGAAAGAATGGAGAATGGAGAATGGAGAATGGAGAATGAAATTGAATTAGACTGATTGATAAGGAAGCGTATGAAATCATTCAACACAACAGGTCCCTGCGACCCTCAAAGACATTATATGCTGCCGCCCGAAGAACGTTTGGCCGGAGCAGGTTTAAGCCGTTATCTTGACGAACAGCTCTATTGGGTGCTTCATGCACCGCGCCAGACGGGGAAAACTACCTTCCTGATCAGCTGGATGCGCGAACTTAACGCTACAGGCAACTATGTCGCCTGTTACGTGAGCGTGGAGCGGTGCCAGGGCATTCGGGATATTGAACGGGCAATACCTGCAATAGGTGATGCCGTCCGCCAGAGTGCGAGAATGGAAAGTTTGCCCGTACCTGAAAGTACGGCCGTCAGTCCGGTAAGTTTGCTGAGCGAAATGCTTGAGGAATGGGCGAAACTTGTCGCTCCCAGGCCTTTGATTGTGCTTTTCGACGAAGTGGACGTGCTGACGGGCGAGGCAATGATCAGTTTCCTGCGGCAGTTGCGTGGCGGCTTTGCAACCCGTGGCGTGGGGAAATTCCCCGTATCTGTCGCGCTTGTCGGTATGCGCGATTTGAAGGACTATATCACGCAAAGCAAGGATGGCGTGGAGCCGAATCCCGGCTCGCCGTTTAATATCAAGAAGGATTCCATCCTGTTAAAAAATTTTTCGGAAGAAGACGTCACCGCCCTTTTTGCCCTGCGGACAGCCGAAACGGGACAAAAAATCACGCGGGAAGCGCTGGATTATGTCTGGGAACAGTCGCAGGGGCAACCCTGGATTGTCAACAACCTGTTTGACCGGGCGACAACAAGGGT
>JAISWC010000087.1 GCA_031271245.1 Tannerella sp.
CATTACCATACCCAACAGCGTAACGGGGATTGGAACGCTTACTTTTGAGAATTGCAAGAGCCTGACTAACGTAACCGTCGGATGGACGACGCCACTTTCAATTAAAGGCCTTACGTTTAAGGGCGTGTCGTTGGCTTCCTGTACCCTGCACGTCCCTGCCGGCACGAAGGCGCATTACCAGAATGCCAAGGTATGGACGAAGTTCGGGAGGATTGTAGAGTACGAAACGAACGAATAATTGCAAGGCCTTTTTGGAAGAAACCCTTTCGTTTGTTGGAAATAAGAAAACAGGATGGTTAGGTTTGGATGCAGGCTTTTACGGTAAAGATAGCGTTGAATTTCCGGAACAGAGAGATACACCTGTAAATGATCGTACATCTGTTCTCATGTATAATGGACATTTTGGGATCAACAGGCGAAGAAAAGGGGCAGGCTGTCAGGGCCTGTCCCTTTTTCTTTCTCCATTAGCCGCCGCGAATGCACGCATCTATTCAACCGCAAAGGCAGCGCTCGCAGCCTCGTCTTCCGAATGATTCCCCACAAACACCGTGTACTTCCCCTTGGGTACGACCGGTGTGCCGGAGGCGTCATCCCACTTGGCCAGCTGACTCAAGGGGATGGAAAACGTCCATTGCTCCGTTTGGCCTGCATCGATGCGAAGCCTTGCAAACGCGCGTAACTCCTTGATCGGCAAACCGGCCTTCTCGCCGGGATACTTGATGTATGCCTGGCTGACGGCTTCGCCACTGACGGCGCCTTCGTTTTTCACTTCCACCGACAACCGGAGCGTTTCACCGCTTTGATACCGCTCTTTGGGACGGTCGATCCACCGACAGCCGAACTTCGTATAACTCAGCCCGTAGCCGAAAGGATACAGCGCTTTACCCTTGAAATACTTGTAGGTACGGTTACGCATGTCATAGTCTTCGAAGTCGGGCAAATCCGAATCGCCGGCGTAGAACGTCAGCGGGAGATGGCCGGAAGGATTGTAATCGCCCAGCATCACGTCGGCAATCGCCTGACCTGCGGCCTGGCCTCCATACCAGCTGTTGAGGATGGCATTCACATGAGACGATTCGTAAGGCATGGCCATGGCGCTGCCGGTCATCATCACAAATACAACCGGTTTGCCTGTGGCCTTCAAGGCTTTCAAAAGCGTCGTCTGGGCCTCGGGCAGCAGAATGGAAGTACGGTCGCCGCCGTAAAAACCTTCGATCTTCACCGGCATTTCTTCGCCTTCCACCCGCGGCGAGATGCCGCCCACGAAAACAAGTACATCCGCCTCCCTGTATTTGGCGGCAATCGCCTGCACATCCGCCGGAAGGGTCGTCAATTCGCAGGCTTTGTCATACATGATTTCCACGCCCGGCAGTTTTTCCTTCAATCCGTCTAATGGCGTGATGATGCGTGTCGGGAAGCCGTTGTAATTGCCCAGCTGCACTTCGGGGTCGTTGGCATTCGGCCCGAGGACGGCTATTTTTTTCAGCTTTTCCCTTTTCAGGGGCAACGTTCCGTCGTTTTTAAGCAGGACGACGGACTGGCGCGCCATTTTCAGCGCCAGGGCCGTGTGCTCCTCCTTTTCAAGGGCAAATGTATCGATCTGCGAAAAGGGAACCGATTCCTTCGGATCGAACATGCCGAGGCGGAGGCGGATGGCAAACAGCCGCTTCAATGAGACGTCTATCTGTTTTTCGGTGATGATTCCCTTTTCCAGCGCCTGCTTCAACCCGCGATAGGCTTCGTTGCCGCAGTCCACATCCGTGCCGTGAATCACGGCGTCGGCCGCGGCTTCGGCGGCCGCGGGATGGGTCCGGTGCGTTTGGTAGAAGTCGTTGATTGCTCCGCAGTCGGATGTCACGTAACCGGTGAAATGCCAGTCGTTGCGCAGAATGTCGATCATCAGCCGGTCGCTGCCGCAGCAGGGCTGACCTTCAAACGCATTGTACGCGCACATGACGCCGGCCACGCCTGCATCCACCAGCGTCCGGAAAGCGGGCAGGTAGGTGTCCCACAGGTCGTAGTTGCTTACCGTGGCGTTGTAGGTATGGCGCGACGATTCGGGGCCGCTGTGCACGGCATAATGTTTGGCGCAGCCTGCGGCCTTCAGGTAGTTGGGATCGTTCCCCTGCAATCCTTCGACAAAATGTTTGCCCAGCAGACCGGTCAGGTAGGGATCTTCGCCGTACGTTTCCTGTCCCCTGCCCCAGCGCGGATCGCGAAAAATGTTGATGTTCGGCGTCCAGAAGGTTAATCCGTGGTAGATATAGTAGTCCTGTTTTGCCTGCGCCGCGTTGTAGACTGCCCGCGCTTCTTCGGCCGTATAATCGCCCATCTGCCGTATGGCTTCCACATCCCAGCCGGCGGCCATGGCAATGGCTTGCGGATAGACGGTCACCTTGTATTCGGTGCGTCCCACGCCGTGCAGACATTCGTTCCACCAGTCGTAGGGCGGTATGCCCAGCCGTTCGATGGGGGGCGTCGCATTGAGCATCTGGCTGATTTTTTCGTCCGGCGTCAGCCGCGAGACGATGTCGGTCGCCCGTTCTTCGACCGTCAGCGATGTGTCCAGAAACGGATACGGAGCGGATGTGCTGTTGCCGCACCCGGCCAACAGCAGGCATCCCTCCATTACGGATAAAAAAAATAAATACTTCATCCCGACCGTGTTTTTATTTGCCGAAATGCGCGTCGAAAGCGACGGCCGACGGTTCGAAATCATACTCCTTCACTAAGCGGCAGGATTCGATGGCGCCCTGTTCCCGGTCCATGGCGCTGTCTTCCCATTCGATCGACAGGGGGCCGTGGTAACCGATCGCGTTTAGCGCCCGTATGATTTCCTCGAAACGGATGTTGCCCCGTCCGATGCTGCGGAAATTCCAGTAGCGGCGCGGATCGCCGAACGTCACGTGTCCGCCGAACACGCCCACGCGCCTGGGCACGTCGCTCCAGTAGACGTCCTTCATGTGGACGTGGAAGATGCGGTCTGAAAATTCGTAGATGAAATCAACGTAATCCACTCCCTGGTATCCCAGGTGGCTCGGGTCGAAGTTGAATCCGAAGGCCGGATGGTTGTCGACGGCTTCCAGCGCGCGGCGGGCGGAAAACGTGTCGAACGCAATCTCCGAAGGATGTACTTCCAGCGCGTAACGGACGCCCAGCCGGGCGTACTCGTCCAGAATCGGCTTGAAGCGGCGTCCGAAGTCGGCGTATCCGTCTTCGATCATCTCCTCCGACACGGGCGGAAAGG
The DNA here is from genome assembly GCA_031271245.1 of Tannerella sp. Lineage (GTDB taxonomy): Bacteria > Bacteroidota > Bacteroidia > Bacteroidales > Tannerellaceae > Tannerella. The sequence goes on from JAISWC010000087.1 coordinate 3,248, forward strand.
AATACAGCAGATGCCAGATGGAACTGCCCGTAAAGCCGTTGACGGTTTCAATGCCCAGGGCTTTGGCGGCATGGGCGGCTTCGATCACGGCCTGTGCAGCGCGCTGACGCACGCCTTCCGGTTCGCCGTCGCCCCAGATGTAATCCGGCAGGATGCTTTTGTGACGGATGTCGATGTTGTCGCACACAGCTTGACCGATCAGGTGGGTCGAAATGGCATACAACTTCAATCCGTATTTCCCCAGCAGATCCAGAATCCCCCGGTAGTAAGCGGGATCTGTTTCATGCGTGTCCACATGGGCGGGAACACCCAGTTCCAGCCCGTCATAACCAAATGATTTTGCCTTTTGGCAAACAGTTTCGAGGGGAAGATCTCCCCATTGCAAAGTGCATAATGTTACAAAACGTTTCATGATAACCTTTTATTTGATAGTTTAAATACGGATGCAAATATACAACTGTTTTTTTAATTGACACCGGATAATCGAAACCGAAATGCTTTATTCCGGTTGCCGCAACGCTTCGCGTCCGAAAATGCGACCCGTCGCGTTTTCAGTCGCAACCCGTCGTAGTTTCCGTTTTTTCGTATCCTCTCATGATTCCTCCAAGTCCGATAAATTAAACCGTATCCTTAAGCAGGTTTTATTCTATGGAAAATTTTTTGAGGACAGATATTTTATAGACGGATATATATCAATGAAATATATTTCATTGTTGAAAACTTTTTTCTTCTTTCCACAGAAAAAGTGGTTCGTTTTTGAATAGCAGGAAGAAGAATATACCTACCTTTGTCTCCACATTTGTCAATTTAACGTGTTAAGAAAAACAGATTATGATTCAAACAGTAGTAAAACGGGACGGACGGACCGTCGGTTTTAATGAAGACAAAATTATGGCAGCCATCCGCAAGGCCATGCTCCATACGGAAGCAGGTGAAGATACTTTTCTCATCAGGCAGATCACCGACCGTATTTCCTTCCACGGCAGGGAACAGATGACGGTCGAAGAGATTCAGGATATGGTAGAACTGGAGTTGATGAACAGTCCGCGCAAGGAGGTGGCCAAACTCTACATTGCTTACCGCGACAAGCGTAGCATCGCCCGGAAGGCCAAAACGAGGGATATGTTTCTGGAAATCATTGAAATCAAATCCAACGACATCACGCGCGAGAATGCCAACATGAATGCCGACACGCCGGCGGGCATGATGATGAAGTTTGCCAGCGAAACGACCAAACCGTTTGTGGACGACTACCTGCTGACTCCCGAAGTGAAGGAAGCCGTCCGGCAACACTATCTGCACATCCACGACAAGGATTATTATCCGACCAAAAGCCTGACCTGCGTGCAGCATCCGCTGGACAGGATTCTGCAGAACGGATTCAATGCCGGTCACGGCGAATCGCGTCCGGCCAAACGGATCGAGACGGCCAGTATGCTTTGCTGCATCTCGCTCGAAACCGCCCAGAACGAAATGCACGGCGGACAGGCCATCCCCGCGTTTGATTTCTATCTGGCGCCGTTTGTGAGAAGCAGCTTTATCGAGGAACTGAAAGCGCTTGAATCCGTCAACGGCGAGTCTTACGCGCATCTGTACGACACGCCCTTCGATGATTACCTTTTCCGCGAACCGGGTGACCTGAAGGGTGAGGCGCGCATCATGCAACATGCCGTCAACCGTACCGTTTCCCGCGTGCACCAGTCGATGGAAGCCTTTATTCACAACATGAATACCATCCATTCGCGCGGAGGCAACCAGGTCGTGTTCAGTTCCATCAACTACGGCACCGATACGTCCGCGGAAGGACGGTGCGTGATACGCGAACTGCTGCTGAGCACCGACCGGGGCGTGGGAAACGACGTGACGGCCATCTTTCCCATCCAGATATGGAAAAAGAAACGGGGCGTCAGCTATCTGCCGGAAGACCGGAACTACGACCTGTACTGCCTGGCCTGCAAGGTGAGCGCCCGCCGGTTTTTCCCCAACTTTCTCAATCTGGACGCCACCTACAACCTGCACGAAGCATGGCGTGCAGACGATCCGCAACGCTTCCGTTACGAGGTGGCTACCATGGGATGCCGCACGCGCGTGTTTGAAAACCGTTTCGGAGACAAAACTTCCATCGGACGGGGCAATCTCTCCTTCTCCACCCTGAATCTGGTACGCATGGCCATTGAATGTATGCACCTCCCCGGCGAACAGGAACGGATCGAATCCTTCTTCCGCAAACTGGACGAGATACTGGAACTGACCGCCCTGCAACTGCACGACCGTTTCGAGTTCCAGAAAACAGCGCTTGCCAAACAGTTTCCGCTGCTGATGTCCGTTCTGTGGGAAAAGAGCGAACAGCTCAAGCCCGGCGACACTATCGAGCGGGTTATTAATCAGGGGACGCTCGGCATCGGATTCATCGGCCTTGCCGAAGCACTGGTGGCGCTGACCGGGAAGCATCATGGCGAAGACGAAAAGTCGCAGGCGCTGGGGCTGCGCATCGTCACCCGGATGCGGGACCGGGTGACGGAGTTTTGCGACCGGTACACTCACAACTACAGCGTGCTGGCAACGCCGGCCGAAGGCCTTGCCGGACGGTTTACGCGCCACGACCGAAAGACCTTCGGCATCCTGCCCGGTATCACCGACCGCGACTATTACACCAATTCCAACCACGTGCCCGTATATTTCAAATGCAGTGCGCATCACAAGGCGAAAATCGAAGCGCCCTATCATGAACTGACGCGCGGAGGGCATATCTTTTATGTGGAAATCGACGGCGACGCCACCCATAACCCGGAGGCTATCATGACGGCAGTCGACCTGATGGACAGGTACAATATGGGCTACGTATCCGTCAATCACAACCGCAACCGCTGCCTGGACTGCGGCTATGAAAATGCCGCTTCGCAGCTCAACGAATGCCCCCGGTGCGGCAGCATGAGCATCGACCGCCTGCAGCGCATCACGGGCTATCTGGTAGGAACGACCGACCGGTGGAACAGCGCAAAACTGGCCGAACTGAATGATCGCGTCACGCATGAACAGACTTTCCATACTGAACATTGTTGAGGATACGACCGTGGACGGACCGGGATTCCGCACGGCCATCTATGCCGCCGGATGTCCGCATCGCTGTCCGGGATGTCACAATCCGCAGTCGTGGGACATCCACAGCGGTACACGCCATTCCATTGACGGGATACTGAAAAAAGTAATGGCGGCGGAATTTGCCAATGTGACGTTCAGTGGAGGCGACCCCCTGCTTCAGGTGGATGACTTTACGGAACTGGCACGGCGCATCCGGCTCGAAACCGGCAAGACGATCTGGTGCTACACGGGCTATCGCTATGAACAGATCGCCGCCTCGGCAACGCTTTCGCAAATCCTGCCCTACATCGACGTACTGGTAGACGGTCGCTATGTGCAACACCTCAAGGATGAATCCCTGCGTTTCAGGGGTAGTCACAACCAGCGACTGATCGAAGTGCCTGCCTCGCTTGCATCCCGGCGACCGGTAGAATTGAGAATGGAGAATGGAGAATGGAGAATGAGAAATTACAGTAAAACTGTTGAAATTGAAATATCCTGATAAAAAGGCGCTGATTTATGCAATAACGCCCTAAAAAGGGCGTTATTATAAATATTTTGAATAACAGACAGGAAAAAAAGAAACTGTCAGTAACTATTTTATGACTAAACTATTTTGTATATGAAACAGCTAATAACTTTGCTATTACTTTTAATAGCCATCCCGCTTTTCTCGCAGGTAGAAATCGTGCGGGACAAAAAAACGAAACAGCCTTCTGTCAGGGTTGAACCGTTGAAACCTGTGACCGAGCAGTTCGAGCCGTTTGTCTGGAAGTCGGAAAC
>JAISWC010000156.1 GCA_031271245.1 Tannerella sp.
GATTGCCCGGGACGTGAAAGTCGGCGAAAACATAGGTATCTATTCGCAGAACATGCCTCACTGTTTCTATGTGGACTACGGAGCCTACGGCGTTCGCGCCGTTTCCGTGCCGATGTACGCCACCAGTTCCGCCGCACAGATTGAGTACATCGTCCGCGATGCAGACGTGCGACTGCTCTTTGTCGGCGAACAGTTGCAGTACGACCGCGCCTTTCAGGTGCAGCGGATGGCCGATGACATCCTGAAGCAACTGGTCATCTTTGACCCGGCGGTTGTCCGTCATCCGGAAGACCGTACATCAGTCTATTTCGACGACTTCCTGCACGAGGGCAACCATGCTCAGGCGGAGGCCGAGGCGCTCGGCCGCCGTAGTCAGGCAACACCCGACGATACGGCCGCCATTGTCTATACCTCCGGTACGTCCGGCCATTCGAAAGGCGTGGTGCTGACTCATGCCAGTTTCCTTGAAGCCATGCGCATCCACGACCTCCGCCTGCCGATGGTGCATGACCGTGACGTGTCGATGTGTTTCCTGCCCTTTACGCATATCTTCGAAAAGGCCTGGGTGAGCTACTGTTTCCACAAGGGCGTGCAGGTGGCCGTCAATCAGGACCCGAAACAGATTCAGCAGCGCCTGCCCGAAGTACGCCCGACGCTGATGTGTAACGTACCCCGCTTCTGGGAGAAAGTGTACGCCGGGGTACACGAAAAAATCAACACAATGCCCCGTCCCCTGCGGAGCCTGTGCCTGCGCGCCATCCGCATGGGACGCCGGTATCAGTTGGACTGTATGCGGACAGGAGGCCGGCCGTCGTTTGCCCTGTCGCTCTCCTTCCATTTCTACGACAAGACGATTTTTACCCTGCTGAAAAGGGTGCTGGGGCTTGACCGCGGCCGTCTGTTCCCGGTGGCCGGCGCTCCGCTGGCCGATTCGATTGCCGAGTTTCTTCTGTCCGTCCACTTCCCGGTGCGCTATGGCTACGGCCTTTCGGAGACGTGCGCCACGGTCTGCTTCTTCCCGGAAAAGGACTACCGGATTGGCTCCATCGGCACCCTTATGCCCGACCTGCAGGTGAAAATCGACCCCGCCAATCAGGAAATACTGGTGAAAGGGAAAACCGTCATGCAGGGCTATTACCGCAACCCCGAAGCTACCGCCGAGGTCTTTACCGCCGACGGCTTCTTCCGCACGGGCGACGCCGGACGACTCGAAGGCGACACGCTGTTTTTCCTCGAACGCATCAAAGACCTGTTCAAGACGTCCAACGGCAAGTACATCGCCCCGCAGGCCATCGAACTGAGTCTGAGCGGCAACAAATACGTGGAGCAGTGCGCTGTCATTGCCGACAGCTACAAGTTTGTCAGTGCGCTGATTGTGCCGGCGTTTCCCGCACTCGAAGCCTGGGCGAAAGCAGAGGGTGTGACCTGTCGCGACAGGGAAGATTTGATTGCGCATCCTGCCGTGCAACAGCTGTTTCAGGCTCAGATCGAGGAAAGCCAGCAGGATTTTGCGTCGTACGAGAAAATCAGGCGTTTCACGCTGCTGGCCAAACCTTTCGCCATGGATACGGGCGAACTGACCGATACGCTCAAGTTGCGCCGCCGCGTGATTGCTGAGCGCTACGCAGCAGAAATCGCAGCCATGTACGCAAATACGTGACGTATCTTTATGTAAAAAAATCATCTATCTTTGTCCTGTTTATTTTATACATGCCATACCGTTGAAAAAAACAGTAAACATAGTGACACCCGGTGAAGTGCTTTCGGAATCGGACTTTAGCGCTTTTTATACAACGTATTACAAGCGTTTTATCCGGTATGCCCATTATTATGTGAACCAGATACAGGCAGCCGAAGACATTACGCACGACGCCATTCTGTATTGTTGGGAGAACAGAAACAAACTGCCTCCCGAAACAGATGTATTGGGGTATATGTCACTGATTGTAAAGAATAAATGCCTGAATCACCTGAAGCATTTGCAGGTCGAAGCAGATTACGGCAAACGGTATGCCGAACTGCACGAGTGGGAAGTCAGGGCGCGCATCATGACGCTCGAAGACGAACACTATGCCGATATATTTACGAGCGAAATCAAACGGATAGTGAAGCAGGCGCTGGCCAAACTCCCCGAACAGACGCGCTATATTTTCGAGCAGCACCGCTTCAAATCCAGATCCCGGAAGGAAGTTGCCGCCGAACTGGGCGTCTCGCTGCAAAAAATCGACTACCATATCAACAAGGCTACCCGGCATTTATACAACGAATTAAAAGACTATTCACCGCTGCTTACCATTTTTTTTCAAGTTTTTTTCGGTTGACGGTTGGGATTTTCAGTCTCTAAGTTGCTCTATTATCAGAGCTAAAAAAGAATTGCATGAAAATAGACCATGATTTATTGATCCGTTATTTCCTGGGGCGCTGTTCCGGGGAGGAGAAAGAAACCGTTCGCAGGTGGATGGAACGCGATGAGGTACACCGGCAGACGTTCGTTCGCGAGCGCATCCGCTTCGATGCCTCCGTGGTGATGAGCGAATCCGGCCTGCACGGGCAGCAGCCTGCGCGGGCAAAAAACATCGCCTTCACTATGCTGAAAGTAGCCGCAGCCATTCTGTTGCTGATCGGAAGCAGCTATCTTTTCAACCTCCATCTGCAACGTCCCCGACCGGCGGATACGCTTGTGCAAAGCCTTTACGTCCCGCCGGGAAACAGAGCTTTCCTCACCTTGCCGGACAGCAGTGGCGTATGGCTAAATTCCAATTCCACGCTACGCTATCCGGCTGCGTTCGACGGCAAGACACGGACGGTGGAACTGGACGGCGAGGCATATTTCGAAGTCGCCAAACGCAACGGACAGTCCTTTGTCGTGAAAACCGGAAAGTATTACATCGAAGCGGTGGGAACGTCCTTCAATGTCGATGCCTACGCCGGCAAACCGGATTTTTCCGCCGCCCTGTTTTCCGGAAAAGTAAGGCTCTACAGGGAAACGGACGACGATGCACCGCTCTACCTCCGTCCCGGCGAAACAGCCGCTCTGACGGGTGATTCGTTACAGATATTGCCCCTAAAGGCAAACCCTTCCCGCTGGCGTGACGGGCTGATTGTGATCGAAGACCAGGTGTTTGAAGAAATCATGCGCATATTCGAAAAATATTTCGATCAGCAAATCATCATTGGGAACAACAGGGTGAAAACGCTGAGCTATCGCGGCAAACTCCGCATAGCCGACGGCGTTGATCATGCCCTCCGAGTACTGCAAAATGATTTTCGTTTCACCTACAGGCGGGACGAAGATTCAAATACGATTCATATTTATTAATAAAAACAGTTACAATGAGATGAAAAAGATTTTTTTACCGGGGATTGCACGGCCAAATATCGGCAAACATCCCCACTTTAACAGAATTATGAAATTGACGGTTTGTCTGTGGCTATTGTTTTCCGGATTCATTTTTGCAGAAGACCTTAGCTCGCAGAATGTAAGGGTAAGCCTGAACAAACATCATGCTTTACTCAAGGATGTGTTGGAGGAGATTGAACGGCAGACGGACTACCTTTTTATCTCGAACTCGGAAATCAATCTGGAACGCAGGGTCTCCGTACGTGTGAAAAACAAGCCCGTACGCGAAGTCCTCGACCGGCTCTTTAAAGACACCGACCTCACCTATGCAGTGGAAGGCGTCAACATCATCATCACGAAGAAAGCCGTCCCGCCCGAAACGGTCGCCATGCCACAGCAAACCGGCAGGCAGATTACCGGCAGGGTAACGGACGCTTTCGGCGAGCCGGTCGTCGGGGCGAATATTGTGGAGAAAGGCGCGACGGCAAACGGAACGGTTACCGACGTGGATGGAAAATTTTCACTGAGCGTGGCGGACAATGCTGTGTTGCAGGTGTCGTATATCGGATATCTCACACAGGAAGTCAGGGTTGGGCAACAAACCGTCCTGAATATTGCACTTGTAGAAGATATGCAGTCGCTGGAAGAAATCGTAGTCGTGGGCTACGGTACACAGAAGAAAGTAAATCTGACGGGCGCCGTCGCGTCGGTGGACATGAGCAAACTGGTCGAGAGCCGTCCAATCACCAGCCTGTCGGCAGGACTGGCCGGTCTGGCTGCCGGCGTCCATGTCAATCAGGGCAGCGGACGTCCGGGCTATGACGGTGCGACCATCCGCGTACGCGGACAGGGCACGCTGAACAATTCCGACCCGCTGATTGTGATTGACGGCACGGTAGGCAACATGAACGACGTGAATCCGCAGGACGTGGAGAGCATCTCCATCCTGAAAGACGCCTCCTCGTCGTCGATTTACGGTTCGCGCGCCGCCAACGGCGTCATCCTGGTCACCACCCGCAAGGGCCGGGAAGGATCGGCCAAAGTTACGTACAACGGCTACCTGGCTTCGCAGAATATTGCCAACAAGATGGACATCGTTTCCAACTATGCCGATTACATGGAACTGGTCAACGAAGGGCTGCGCAACAGCGGGCAGGCGACGCCATTCAGCCAGGCCAAAATCGACGAATGGCGCAATGCGGGTGACAGCGACCCGGTGAAATATCCCAACACCGACTGGCAGGACGTAGCCTTCCGACAGGGATGGCAGCAGAACCACACGCTCTCGGTCAGCGACGGAACGGACAAAATCCGTTACTTCGTTTCGGGTAATTTTCTCCAGAATCAGGGAATTATGGAAAATTCCGCTTATGACCGCATCAGCGCCCGCGCCAACCTCGACGCCACGGTGAAGCCGTGGTTCACGATCGGGGTCAATGCCTACGGATACAAGGGGAAGGCCGAACCGGGACAGGACAACGCGGATACGGGTTTTATCTATCTGTTGAACACTAGCCCCGGCATGTGCCTCAGGGCGCCCGACGGAAGATACGGCGGGGTGAACAATTCGGAAGACGACTCACAGGCGGCTGCCAACAATATCTTGATGGCATTGAACGGCTCAAAGGGCAACAAGACCACCAACAAGGTGGTATCCCGTTTTTTCGGGCTGTTGAGGCCGCTGAAAGGGCTGAGCATTGAAAGCTCTTTCACCTACGATTTTACCAATACCTACCGTTACAGTCAGCCCGTCTTCATCGACCTGTGGAATTTTTACGATAACACTCTCCAGAGGTCGGGAACGGGGCGTACCTCTGTGACCAATGCGGATGAAAAATGGGTACGGCATCAGATGGACGGCATTGCCCGCTACGAAACAAACGTCAGCCGGCTGAATATTCAGGCCATGCTGGGCGCCAGCCAGGAAACTTACCGTTACAACTGGTTTACGGCCAGCAAGCTCGACCTGACGGCGCCGGAACTGACCGAACTGAACGCGGCTACGGCAGACGCCAGCGCTACCGGTAACTATACTAACTGGGCCATGCACTCCTATTTCGGACGGCTGGCGCTCAACTGGGCGGACAAATATCTGCTGGAAGCCAACCTCCGGACGGACAAATCCTCGCGCTTTGCTCCGGGCAGTACGCGCAGCGGCATTTTCCCCTCGTTCTCCGCCGGATGGCGCGTGAGCGAAGAGGAGTTCCTGCGGAGCCAGGCATGGATAGACAACCTCAAAGTGCGCCTGTCTTACGGCAGTCTGGGTAACGACAACGTCGGCGACTATTCCTGGCAGCGCTTCTACACGGCTCAAAACTATGTGCTCAACAATGCCGTGCAGATCGGCTTTGCACAGACCGCCCTCTCGAACGCCCTGCTTACGTGGGAAACCACCTACGTGAGCAACCTCGGTATCGATTTCGGACTGCTGAAATCGCGGCTCAGCGGCAGCATCGACCTGTTCGTGAAAAATACCAAAGGCATCCTGATCGACCTGCCGGCGCCGCTGGTGCACGGCAACGCTTCCGTTCCCCGGAAGAACGCCGCCGAAGTGCGCAACGCCGGCGGAGAACTGAATCTGACGTGGAACGACAAAATCGGCAATGTCGGTTATTTTATCGGGGGCAATTTCAGTTACATCAAAAATGAGGTGACCAAGTTCAAGGGGAAGGAATCTTCCATCAGCGGCACCAACATGATTCTGGAAGGCGAACCGATCAACATCCAGTATGTGCTGCTGGTAGACCGGCTGATTCAGACCGACGAAGACCTGGCGATCGTACAGGCTATGGTAGACAAAAATCCCGATGCCTTTGCTTCTTACCGGCGGCCTGAAAAGGGCGATTTCCTGTATAAGGACGTGAGCGGCGTGGGCGAAGACGGCCTGCCCGACGGTATTCCCGACGGAAAAATTACCGACGCCGACCGCGTCAAAATCGGCAACGGCACCAATCCGACCATCACCTACGGCATCAATTTCGGCCTCAGTTGGAAAGGATTTGACTTCTCCGGCCTGCTCCAGGGCATCGGCGGACTGCAGGTCTACTGGGATGGCGCGGATGGTGCCGCTTTCACGCCGCTGGTAGCACGGGGTCGCCAAATCAACAAGACCATCGCCGACGGTCGCTGGTATGAAGGACGCACCGACGCTGTCTATCCGCGACTGCTGAATAGCGACAATCGCAACTATGTGGCAAGCGATTTCTGGCTGCAGGACAAGTCTTACATGAGGGTGAAGAACATCCAGCTGGGATACACCCTGCCGCGACGCCTCTCGAAGCAGATCCTGCTGGAAACGCTCCGCATCTATGCCAGCATCGACAACGCGCTGACATTTACCAACTATCAGGGGCTGGATCCGGAAGTGAACGGGACAAGATATCCTACCATCCGGACGACGACCTTTGGCATAAACTTAACATTTTAAACTTTGCACGATATGAAAAAGATCATTGTATATTTATTCATGATAACAGCGAGTTTCTCGCTGAACGGATGCTACGATTTGGACACGTATCCGGGCGACAGCCTGGGCGAAGCCCTTTTCTGGAAAACGGAAGACCATGTGAAGCAGGCGCTGATGGGCGTCTATCAGCATATGCGTAATAACGATGCCTACGGCAGACAGTTCATGTGCGACCTTTTGGGAGATGTTGCCTACGGATACAGCCTGTATCATACCTTCCAGTTGGGAACCCATACCGACCGCACGGAAAATATAGCGAACCGGTGGCAAGCCATATACGAAGGCGTACAGCGCGCCAACGGCTTCATCGGGCAGGTATCCACGCTGGATTTCCTGAGTGACGAAGCAAGGGCGGAATACGTGGCGGAAGCCAAATTCCTGCGGGCGCTCTATTATTTCACCCTGTTGGATCTCTTCGGGGGCGTGC
>JAISWC010000098.1 GCA_031271245.1 Tannerella sp.
CGTTACAGTCTGTCAGTCACTTTTTCCAGATGAACGGCGTGTGAACCTTTGATAAGGATATGGTAGCCTTGCCATGGATTTCGGGTCAGATAACCGGTTAACGCTTCCGTATCCGGAAAACAGGGATAGCGCAGGGAGGCAACGGCTGCAAACTGCCTGCCGCAGAGAATGACCTGTTCAAAATTGAATGTTTGCAACTGTTTCACTACCGCTTCATGAAAGGTGGGACTGTTTATGCCCAGTTCATGCATATCGCCCAAAATCACCGCTTTCGGACAAACCGGCAACGTGGCGAAATTCGTCAGCGCCGCCTGCATACTGTCGGGGTTGGCATTGTATGCGTCGACAATCAATTCGTTACGGGCTGTTTTTTTCCATTGCGACCGGTGAGTGGCCGGTTCGCAGGCGGCAATGGCCGCATTGATTGACTCGGGCGGGATGTTGAAATACTGTCCTGCGGCAACCGCCGCCAGCACGTTCCACAAGTTGTAATCGCCCGCCAGGCGGGTGTCGACCGTATGACTGACCCCTTGCCGGGCTGTCCATTGAAAACGGAGAAACGGGTAACAGTCCGTCACTTTCCCCGTTACATACGCATCGTCGCCTGTGCCGTATGTGATTTGTTCGAGGCCGCAGGCAATGGCCTGCAAATGCGGATTTTCCCTGTGGATAAATATCTTGCCGTTTGTTTTGCGCAGAAAATCATACAACTCTCCCTTGGCGCGAATGACCCCCTCCAGCGAACCGAAACCCTCCAGGTGTGCACAGCCGACATTGGTAATCAGGCCATAGTCCGGACGGACAATCTGCGACAGATCCCCTATTTCGCCGGGATGGTTCGCGCCCATTTCCACCACACCCATTTCATGCCTGCGCGTCAGGCGAAGCAGCGTAAGCGGTACGCCAATGTGATTGTTCAGGTTTCCCTGTGTGGACAGCACGCTGTATTTGACGGACAACACGGCTGCCAGCAACTCCCTGGTGGTTGTTTTCCCGTTCGTTCCGGTGATGCCGATGATGGGAAGGCCCAGCGTCTCGCGATGCAGGCGGGCAAGTTGTTGCAGTGTGAGCAGGACACTGTCCGTCAGTAGCATCCGGTTGCCGGTTTTCACGCCCGGGTCGTCGATAACGGCATAGGCGCAACCGGCCTGCAGAGCTTTTCCGGCAAACTGATTCCCGTCAAACGAATCTCCTTTCAAGGCAAAAAAAATAGACCCGGCAGGGCATGTCCGGCTGTCGGTCGTGACGACCGGATGCTGCAAATACAATGAATACAAGTCAGAAACGCTTGTCATGCAACGAATCAGAGTTTTTTCAGTTCTTTCAGGAATTCGGGAATGCTTTGCTCGAAGTTGACACCGAAACGGACGTCGGTTCGGGCTTCGAACGTGCGCCGGATGGAAGCGACGGTGAAGTTGACGGCAATCCGTGTCGCGTCCGGCAGGGTGAAACCGTTCAGCAGGGCGGCCAGGAGAGCGCTGCCGAACACGTCGCCCGTCCCGTGGTAATAACCCGGTATCCTGCCGGCCAGCAGGCAGGTAACCTCGCCCGTTGTCCGGTCGTACGTCGCGGCGCCAAGCTGGCTGTCATCCGGAAAAACGCCCGTCAGTACGATCCTGCCCGGCCCGATATCGCTCAGTCTCTTCAATAAATCCTGAATGTATTCCCGGGTGTATGGCCCGTTCACATACGGCACGCCCGCCAGCAGACACGCTTCGGTGATATTCGGTACGATAATGTCCGCCTTCCGGCATAACTCCTTCATGGCCCGCGCAAAATCGGGCGTGAATATTTTATACAGTTCTCCGTTGTCTGCCATGACCGGATCGATCAAAATCAGATTCTCCGGTGTCTTGAACCCGTCAAAAAACGTTCCCAGAATCTCGATTTGCTCGAAAGAACCCAGAAAACCGGAATAGAAAGCGTCGAACGAAATGTTCAGCGATTTCCAGTGGTTGATGAAGGGACGCAAGTCTTCCGTCAAGTCCCTGTAGGTAAAGCCCGTGAAACCGCCCGTGTGGGTAGACAGTACGGCTGTAGGAATGACGGACGTCTCGATTCCGGCTGCGGACAGAATCGGCAGCGCCACCGTCAGCGAACATTTTCCGAAACCGGAAAGGTCATGAATTGCAGCTATTCTTTTTTGTTTATTCATCTACATCGTTTTTTAAATGCCGGACAAAGATAAGGAAAAAGGCGTAACTTCGCTGCATCAAATATTATAAAAAGAAATTCTTTCCTTCCGGGACGACAGGCGGGACCGGCAGAGAGGCTGCCCCGATTGCCGGGACAGCCTCTCTACGCTGTTTATTCCACTGTTTACTGCGGGGTATCAATACACCGCCTTCACCCTCCGTTCACCGCTGACTACAACATAGACACCGCGTACATGCAGGGGAACGCGCTGTTCTGTTGTTGTAGAGACGTGGCGCGCTGCGTCCGTACGGTAAATCAGTTGCCCATGCAGGTTATAGACGCTCAGCGTTTCGCCGGGGACGATGCCGCGTATCAGGAACCCGTCGCCGACAGCAATAACCCGCAGCGCAGACGTTTCGATGTTTTCCGTTCCGGTTGGCGTCACCATAAAAGTGATTTCCACCGAAATCGGCGTCAGGCCGTCGGCGCCGACCGTCAGCATGAGCATGTAGGCTCCGGGAGCGAGGCTGGCATCGGGCGTGAGCATGATGTCCGCTTCGCCGCCGGCAGGCAGGCTACCCGGAGACGCCGGCGAGAACGTGAATGGCTGCGCCGGTGTTGGTGTTCATGACTGCGACGTAAACGGATGCTGTACGCTTGCAAAGTCCGGCGAACGGCCGTTCGCCGGACTTTGCAAGCGTACAGCATCCGTTTACGTCGCAGTCATGAACACCAAC
>JAISWC010000331.1 GCA_031271245.1 Tannerella sp.
CGTTTTTTTAAGCGTCTATAGACCCATCTCCATTCATTCACATTAACGCCTGTTTATTTGATATTTAAAGAAGATAACGCCGGTGAAAAAGAATAATATTCAGGCATTTTTCAGCAAAAATGGAAAGAAAATCAAAACGGTTTTAATCCATCCGTTCTGCAGAAGGCGGCGCGTCCTCCGCCCTGCTGCCCCACGCATAATTGGGACGGTTGCCCATGGTCAGCGCCAATTTGCCGCCGTCTTTAATATCATCGTGGTCGAACCACGGTTTGTTCCATGGTTTCCCGTTCAGGGTGGCGCTTTGCACATATTTGTTCTCGCGCGAACAACCGGTGGCTTCCACTTCAAAACGTTTGCCGTTACCCAAATCAATACTGATTTCAGGGAACAACGGACTGCCGATATTGTATATCGGCATACCCGGCGTGACGGGATAGAATCCCATCGCCGAAAAGACGGCAAAGGCCGACAGTCCGCCTCCATCTTCGTCGCCCGGAACGCCCATCGGATCATTGCGGAACCACATGCCGAGCAACTGGCGGATGCGCTTCTGCGTCATCCACGGCTGTCCTGCATAATTATACAGATAAGGGATGTGCATGGACGGCTCATTGGCCATCGTGAATTGCCCGATGTTACCCGTCTGGTCGGGTATCTTATGGTAAAACTCGGATTTACCCATGCCCATCGGCTCGCGGAACGTGTTGTTCAGATTTTGAACGAACTTTTCGGCAGAACCCATCAGACGTATCAGGTCAGCAGGATTGTGCGGCACGTCCCAGCGGTATGTCCAGCCGTTGTTTTCATCATAATAATCCCGCAATCCCGCGCCGCCCGAAAAACGATAGTCGAACGGTTCGATAAAATTCCCATCCCAATCTTTAGGATGGAGAAATCCCGTAGCTTCGTTGTACAGATTGCGGTAGTTATACGACGTCCGCAGGAAATAGCGGTAATCGTCTTCCAGTCCGAGTTCTTTCGCTATTTGCGACAAACACCAGTGGTCGAACGACGTTCCGGTCGTCACGGCTACGGGCTGGCGCTTTTCGAATGAATGGACTTCCTTCACCGTTTCCGTTTCTCCCGGTTTCAACGCGGGAAAATAGCCTTTTTCCCTGTAAAATTCATCCAGCACGCCGGCTTCCGCTCTTACCCACGGAATAAGCGTAGATTCCGTAATCGCCTTTTTGCAAGCCCGGTATGCTTCATTCAGGTCGAAACCTCTTAACCCCTTGCTATATGCGTCCCAGACGACGGCGACGGCATGGTTTCCGTTCATGCGGTGGCTATCGCCCGTAACTTCGGGGAAGGTCGGCATCCATCCTTCGGACGACGCCTGCGCCATCCGGATGTATGACCGAATCATATCAAGTTCCCTTTCCGGTTCAATTAATGTCCTGAGCGGATGCACGGCGCGGTAGGTATCCCAAATCCAGTCGTCCGTATAGAAAGACATTCCGCCGTCTTCCCGGACTTTTCCGCCGGCAAAAGCATCATAGTAACGTCCGTCTTCCGATATATTGATCATGCGCTCGCAAGTACGGTACAGGGACGTATAAAACACAGATTTTTCATCGTCCGTACCGCCCGTCACCCGGATTTTGCCCAGCGTTTCGTTCCAGAGGTCGCGTCCGGTGCGGGCGATTTCCCGGTAATCGTACGTGTTGATCTCGCTGCGCAGATTGCTTTCCGCCTGTTTCTCATCAATAAACGAAACGCCGTAGCGCAGGTGTATCGTCTTTTCCGTCCCAAAATCAAGTACAACCGCACGGTTCCGTCCTTCCGCATTTTTCAGCTCCGGCGATAATTTCCCATCGGATAAAACGCCTGCAGACAAAGGCTTTTCCTTCGTTTCAAAAAACACGTATACGTTCATCGCCCCGCCTTTCATACCCGAAATACGCTGGTATCCCGTCACGCCCTTTCCGGTGATGCTAATTCCACCGTTACGCGTATTCAGAATCAACCGATGCGGCTCATCCGCCTTTTCAAAAGTAAGTTCGTAAACGCCCGAACGGTGCGACGGTGCAAAATGCACGTTCACCTGCGGCTCGTCCAGAAACACTTTATAACTGTATGGCGTAATTTCCTCCTGATCATACGTGTAACGTGACACGGGCGCTAAATCCTGCGTACCCGATACGGGGCTAAGGTTGAACGCCGAACTGCCGCGATGGCTTGTGACAATCACCGGCAGACCGCGAACGACATCCGACGTATAGTCACCCCGTTCGGGATAGACCCTCAACATACCGTACGGCAAATGAACGGTCGGGTAAGTCGGCACAAGGATATGGCTGATGTTACCCATATACGGATTTACATAATCCACAGGAGATCCGGGTGTAGAGACTTCCGTCGCACGCTCGCAACAGGCGGAAAGCAACGCGAACAAGACGATCAACATACAATACATTTCAGAATACAATTTTTTCATGCTCAATTAAAAAATTTTTCTGCAAATAAAAAACAGAGCACTTAATAAAACGCTTAATAAAACGCTTAATTCCGAAAAAAAACAGAAAAAAAATTCATTATCGTTTTTTTAAGCATTTTATTAAGCGGTCATCGGCTGATAATTCTTCTTGCATATATCAAAAGAGCTTCGTATCTTTGGGCGGTAAATATGCATGAAAAAATATTATGGCAGAACTAAAACATCCTATTCGCGAAGCCGAACGGAATTTGCAAAATGCAAGGCAAATCCTCTTGGAGAAAGCCGAAAAAGACGGCGATTACTATAATAATTGTAAATATGTTCGTATGGCAGGTAATACGGCATGGAACGGCGTACTTGTGGCGCTCGACGCCGTACTGGGAGTACGCGCCGGACTGAAAAAGGGTCAGCGTCCCGAATTTA
>JAISWC010000337.1 GCA_031271245.1 Tannerella sp.
ATCGTCGGTGAAATAGCCGATGAATACGACGACGACGAAAAACTCTTCTTCAAGCTGCCGGACAGGAGTTATATCTTTGAAGGAAAAATCCAGCTGAACGACTTTTTCCGCGAAACGGACATCGACCCGGACCGGTTCGGGAAAATGACGGAAGAAGTCGAAACCCTCGCCGGTCTTCTGCTGAAAATCAAGGGCACGCTGCCCAAACGCCGGGATACCATTGAATACGGGGAATTTCGTTTCCAGGTACTGGAAGCCGACGAACGGCGGGTGTTGAAAATCAAGTTCAGTGTCATGAACCCGGAAAAAAAGGAATAGTTTCATGCGCCTCATCGTCATCGGCATACTTTTGGGGACGGGCGTGTCGTGCGCCGAGTATACGCCCAAACCCCGCGGACTTTACCGGATTGATATTCCCGAAGCGCACTACAGGAAGTTTTCCGCAGACGATCTGCCCTGCACCTTCAGCGTTTCCCGGCCGGTCACGGTTGAACTGCCGCCCGAGGGAACGCCCGCCGGATGGTTCAATCTTTCGTACGAATCCCTGAACGCCAGGGTGTATTGCAGTTATCGCGAAATCACTCCGGAAACGCTCCCGACCGTCACGGAGGAATGCCGGACGCTGCTCCTCCACAGCGCGAAACAGGCAACAGCCATCACGGAACAAAGTTACGAGGACAGGGAAATCCCTCTGTATGCCACGCTGTTCCGGATAGCCGGCGAATCGGCTTCCCCGATTCAGTTTATGCTGACGGACAGTGTCCGCCGTTTTTTGCGCGGCGCACTCTACTATCAGTGCAGGACGGATGCCGATTCGCTGGCGCCGGTGACCGACCGTGTGAGGAAAGACGTTGTCGAACTGATTCAGTCCTTTCGGTGGAAATAAATTATGCCTGTTCTGCAAAAATCCGCCTCGCCGCTGTGGGGCATCTGGAAAATCGAGGAGAGCTGGGAAGAACTGCTCGCCCTGTCGGAACAGCCGGAAGCCTACCGGCCATTCCTGAACGGCTGCCGGTCGGACAGCCGCAAAGCCGAATGGCTGGCTGTCCGGATGCTTTTGCGAGAACTGACCGGACGCGAAACGCGGATAGCCTATCAGCCCGGCGGCGCGCCTTACCTGCCTGACATGCCGTATCATATCGGCATCTCACACACCGGAGGCTATGCCGCCATACTGCTTCATCCGGACGGTCCGGCGGGTATTGACATCGAATACCGTTCGGAACGCATTCGAAAACTGAAATCGCGTTTTCTGACCGAATCGGAACTGCAACTGCTGGGCGAAAATCCGGACACCGTCGAACTGCTCGTCTGCTGGAGCGCCAAGGAAACGGCCTTCAAAATGACGGGACAGCGGTTCGCCGACTGGCTGAACGACCTCCACATCCTTGCCTGCGACTTTTCCCGAAACGACGGATTCCTGACCGTGCAGGAAACCCTGACGCCCCAGTCCGCCACGTATCAAATCCGGTACGGGATCGCACCCGATTTCGTACTTACCCGCAGTCTTTGATACGTATTAAAAAAGGCTCTTTGAAATCCTGAAAACAGGATGCCATCCGGCAAAAGACTGCAATCCCCGGCGAAAGATCACGATCTCTGACGAAAGATTATAATTTCCGGCGAAAGATTACAGTTTCCGGAAACCCTCGAAGAGATTTTACTACTGATTTACAGCTCTTTGTAAAACATAGAGGCAATGCCTTACCTCGAACTCGTGCGGTCGAAGAACAGATGAAAAAACAGCAACTGATATTCGATTGAATTTTTCCAGTAGGCGGCGTTATGCTGTCCCGGTCGCGTCAGATAGTCGTGCGGGATATGACGGTCAAGCAGTTTGCGGTGCAGGGCTTCGTTCACTTCGTAGAAGAAGTCTTCCGTGCCACAGTCAATAATAATGGCCTGCGAATCGGGGCGGAGGCGATGCAGCTGGTTGACGACCGTGTGGGCGTCCCACCGCTCCCTGTTTTCGCAGTAACTGCCGAGCCATTTTTTCATTTCCCAGTTTTCGGGGAACGGGCGGATGTCCACACCGCCACTCGTCGAACCGCAGGCGCCGAACAGTTCCGGATGGCGGAACCCCAGCCACAGGCCGCCGTGTCCACCCATGCTGAGTCCCGTGACGGCGCGCCCGTTGCTCCGGGGAACGGTTTTGTAATGAGCGTCCATAAAGGGAATCAGCTCGCGGGTGATGTACGTTTCGTATTTCTGCGCCGGAACCGCCGGACTGTCCCAGTACCAGCTGTTCTTCCCGTCCGGACAAACAATAATCACGCCGTAGCGCGTCGCCAGTTCCGGCAGTCCGGGATGAATCTGAAGCCACGACCGGTAATCGCCGCCGTAGCCGTGGAGCAGGTATACCACCGGACAGGCCTCCCGGCTGTCCGCATCATCCGGAACGGTCACCGTATTTTTCACCCAAACGTTCATCGAAGGGCTGTAAACGGAAACCGTATCCACCCGTCCGGCAAAAACATGCGCCGCAAGAAGGGCGAAGAGGAATATCCCTGCAAGTCTGCTTTTTGCTTTCATATCATCATATACATTTATTTCCAGTACCGGCAAAGGTAGGGTTTTTTGCAAAATAAATCGGCCATATAGGCGCCGGCAATAAAAAAAAACCTATATTTGCACCCTGAAAAATTGAGTTCAAAGGAAAGTAGGAAACGAATAAAATAATATAAATATAAAACCTGTAGATTCAAAATGCAAAACAAAGGATTTGTAAAGGTTTTCTCCCTCTTACTTGCACTTGTCTGTGCGTTTTACCTGTCATTTTCATTCGTGACGGGGCAATACAACCGGCGGGCTGCGGAATATGCGAACGGAGACACCTCAAAAGAGAATTTTTATTTAGATTCGCTGGCAACAAAAAAAGTATGGCTGGGGTATACGCTCAAGCAGTGCCGCGAGATGGAAGTGACTTTAGGACTTGACCTGAAGGGCGGAATGAATGTGATTCTGGAACTGAACGTGCCGGACGTGCTCCGGTCGCTGGCAAACTACAACCAGAATCCCGACTTCAACAAAGCGCTGGAACAGGCCTATGCACGTCAGGCAAGCAGTAACAAGGATTACGTGGAACTGTTTGCGGAAGAATACAAGAAATTGGACCCGCAGGCCCAGTTGGCCGGTATTTTCAGTACATTCGAACTGAAAGAGCGAATCTCGCCCCAAAGTACGGATGCACATGTGATTTCCGTGATACGCGAAGAAGCCAAAAGCGCGATTGACAATTCGTTCAATGTGCTGCGTACGCGGATCGACCAGTTCGGCGTCGTGTCGCCCAACATTCAGCGCCTCGAAACAACGGGACGCATCTTGGTGGAACTGCCGGGCGTGAAAGAACCGGAACGGGTGCGCAAACTGCTTCAGGGCAGCGCCAATCTTGAATTTTGGGAAACGTATGAACTGACCGGTATCTATGAACAGTTAGTCACGGCAGACGCCACGCTGGCCCGACTGCTGAAAGCGAACGAACCGGCGGCCGATTCGACGGCGACCACGGCGACCACGCCGTCCACGTCCGCAGACTCCACCGCTTTGACGGCGGAAAGCGAAACGTCGGAAGCCGATTCCCTGCTGGCTCAGCTGGGAGAGGATGCAGCGTCTCCAGACCAAAACGTCTCGGCCGAAGAATTTCAGAAGGAACATCCGCTGTTCGCCAAACTGCAACTGAATGCCGACAATTCCGGACGCATCGCCCCCGGACCGGTCGTGGGCTATGCGTTGAAAAACAGCATGAATACGGTCATGGAATATTTGAACATGCCCCAGATAAAGGCCGTACTGCCGCGCAACGTCACCTTCAAGTGGTCGGTGAAGCCGTCGGAAGTGGACGAACAGTTTTATGAACTGTACGCGATCAAGGTTACCAACCGCGACGGCCGTCCGGCGCTGGGCGGCGATGTGGTGACAGGCGCCGTGGCCGACTTCTCGCAGCAGCAGATCGGCCGCGC
>JAISWC010000349.1 GCA_031271245.1 Tannerella sp.
AGGACCACTTCCAACTGCGCCGGGGAGAGTTGACAGATGGGCATACCGCTCATCACGGCCAGTTCGTTGATTTGCATTTCTCCCTTTTCGGCCAGGAGTTTCAGGAGCGGATGATCCGGCACTTCATGCGGAAACGGCAGTTCGGCCTCCTTTGGGACAGACGCCTTTCCCGCATCCCAGCCGAGCGCCCTCGCCAGGTCGTATGCAGAAGTGATTAGCCCGGCTTTATTCACCTGTATCAGCCGGTTACATCCGCTGGAATGTTTGTCCACGGTACGTCCGGGGAACGCATAGACCTCCCTGTTATACGAAAAAGCGATGTCGGCCGTCACGAGGGCGCCTCCCCTTTCGGCCGATTCCACCACTACCGTGGCATCGGCCAGTCCGGCGATCAGCCGGTTGCGTTGCAGAAAATTTTCCCGCACCGGCGCCGTCATGCTGGCAAAATCGCTCAACAGACCGCCCTTCTCCAGCATCTCGACGGCTACATCGCGGTGAACGGCCGGATAGATTCGATTCAGCCCGTGCGCCAGTACGCCGACGGTAGGCAATCCGTTTTTCAGTGCACTCCGGTGGGCGCAGACATCAATTCCGTAAGCCAGCCCGCTAACAATCAGCAAGTCGGGATACATCTCCGCCAGGTTTTTCAGGAGCGCCGTCGCCTGTCCGCGTCCATAATCCGTTGCATTGCGGGTGCCGACAACGCTAAGGATGCGTTGCGCGTTCAGGTCGGCATTTCCCTTGAAATAGAATACAATGGGTGCATCCGGACAGTCGCGCAAACGCACGGGATAATCGTCTTCCATAATGGAATAGAGGCGAATTTTGTTTTTCTCGATAAATCTCACTTCCTGTTCGGCGCGAAGCAACGCTTCCGCACGTGTTTGCAGCATCCTGTCGACCGTGTACCCGCCAATGCCGGGGACTTTTTCCAGCAAATGCTTCTTTTCCGAAAAAACAGCTTCGGCCTCTCCGAAATACTGCAACAAATGCCGGGACAGAATGTTGCCGACACCTTTGAGCAGGCTAAGCGCGATCAGGCAGATACGTTTATCACCGTTCATAAGGCGGTTTGTTTGCTATCAGACGGTCGAAATATTCACCCCGCGTCAGTTTGCCGTTTTCGACGACCACCGCCTCCACCCGTCCGGAAGCGGCCAGCGTCTCGTCCGGAAGGCGGTATATATCCTGACTGAACACCAATTTCGGCCCCTCCTTCCACAGGTTGAGACACGAACGGAAACGGTCGCCGCTCCGCAATGAATGTTTGAAGCGGATATCCACGCGCGCAATGAACGCATCGATCCCCTTCTCGTGCATGGAACCGAAATTCGCTCCCAGCGTTTCCAGATACTCGTGCCGCGTATGCTCCATGTAACGCGGATAGTTGGAATTATTCACCACACCCTGCAAATCACATTCGTAGTCGCGAACCTTCATCTCGATTTGAAAACAGTACTCTTTCATATGAATCCTCTCTATTTTTAACGGTTTACAACCGCGAAGATATACGATTTTTTCCATATAACCGGAGAGGATACCGTGTGCAAATTCATATACTAACGTCCCTCATGTTTCTTTTTTTCCTACCTTTGCCTTCCTATTTTAAATGACTAATCAAAGAAACAAATATGGAAAAAGTTGATTTCAAGTCCGGTGTGGTGAAAGGCGGTTTTTGTGACAGATCCTTTGCGTCCGATGCTCTCGGCGTGGGGCGATGGCTATTTTATTTTCTCCTTCCGCTGATGTTTTTCAATATAACCTGCTCCAAGGCTCAATCAGCGGGAAATGCCGGCGGCGAAGTAATCCTGATCAATAAAGCGGATTTCCTGACCAAAGTGTACAATTACGAGAAAAATTCGGATCAGTGGACTTATGAAGGAAAAAGACCCTGCATCATCGACTTTTATGCCGACTGGTGCGGCCCCTGCAGGCGGATAGCCCCTATCATGAAAGAGCTGGCGTCCGTATACAAAGGCAAGATCGACTTTTATAAAATAGATGTGGACAGAGAAAAGGAACTGGCAACCACTTTCGGCATCACCAGCATTCCGCTGATCCTGTTTGTTCCGGTAGACGGCAAGCCGCAGGCCGCCGCGGGCTTCCTGCCCAAGGAGACGATCATCGAACAAATCGACCGGTTCCTGCTGGGAAAAAAAGATGCTGATCCTAATGGCAAATAAGGGAAGATGCCGTGGAAACGATTTTTAACTGAGGAATGAAAATTTCACTGATCATACCCACCCTAAACGCAGAAAAAGAAATTGACCGGTTACTACAGTCGCTGAACCGTCAGACCCTGCCGCCTGATGAAGTGATTGTCATTGATTCCCAGTCGGAGGACAACACGGAGCGTATCTGCCGCAGCTATGAAAAGGTTACTTTTATCACCGTCGAACGCAGCGGGTTTGATCATGGCGGTACGCGAGATGATGCTTTTCGCAGATCGAGCGGCGATTTTGTGCTGTTTTTGACGCAAGACGCCTTGCCGGTAGACGAACAGTATGTAGAACGGCTTTTATTACCCTTCCGGGACGAATCTGTTGCGATGGCCAGCGGCCGGCAAATCGCCAAAGAAGACGCCAGCGAGCGAGAAAAGTTAACGCGGAAATTCAACTATCCGCCCGTCAGCCGGATAAAAACGCAAAATGATATTCCGGTTTTGGGAATTAAAACGTTTTTCGCATCCAATGTCTGTTCGGCCTATTGCAGATCGGCTTACATGCAAATCGGCGGTTTTGACTTTCCTTTATTGACGGACGAAGATTTGTTGATTGCCGCCCGTTTTATCCGGAAAGGGTATAAAGTGGCTTATTGTGCCGAAGCAAAGGTGTTTCATTCGCATGATTTTAGTTTGAAGCAGCATTTTGCCCGTAATTTCGATATCGGCGCATTTATGAAGATGAACGCGCACGTTTTTCAAGACATACGGGCTACCCGCGAAGGACTTAAAATGGTCAAACGGATTCTGCCGGAATTATTGAAAAAAAGGCATCTTCTACAGGCCGTTTATTATTGTTGCGAAAGCGGCGTAAAACTGATCGCTTATCTGTTAGGGTTTCATTACCGGCGGTGGAGCCGGCGATGGATACTCCACTGTACGTCGAATAAAAACTTTTGGAACAGAAGGTTTGCCGTTTCCTCCTCGAAGGATTTACCTTTAATCTAATAGACGGGTTGACCGTTCCCATAAATGAAACTTTCCGCTGCATCTTAACGTTGGGTACGCCGAAAATGCGTAAGGTTGCCGTATTACTCCCGTAAACATGTAATTGATCCTTCTGCGGGGAAAAACATTCTCCTTTGTCCTTTTCGTCCGGCAACGGATTACCGATAATTCCTACGGTTCGATAAGATAGTTATGATCCTACATTCACTGCCGAGTTTTTAAAGGAGCCTTTAAGTTTTCCAAACTGTCTGAAAAGCATGAAGGCGGTGAGTGCAGAGGCGGTAAAATCGGCGGTCGGGAGGCTGATCCATACGCCCAGCACACCGAAAAACTGCGGCAAAACGATCAGACAGGGAATCATGAACAGCGCCTGACGGGTGAGGGAAAGAAAGATCGCTTTGCCTGACATTCCGACCGAAAGGAAAAAGTTCGTCGCCACCATCTGGAAGCCGACGAG
>JAISWC010000083.1 GCA_031271245.1 Tannerella sp.
CCTGACAGGTTTTGAAAACCTGTCAGGTCTCGTCGCTGTCCGGCGATTCGTCGGACAGGAGTGTGATGTCCATGTCCCGGTGCACGATTTGCTCCGAATCTTCGAATGTTTCCCGATTCAGTTCGCGCCAGAGGACATCTTTCAGTTCCGTCAGACCCTGCTGTGCTACGGACGAAATAAACACGCACGGGATAGCGGGCAATTCCCGCCGGATGGCGGCCAGGCGTTCGTCGTCCGTCAGATCGCATTTGGTGATCGCCAGCACTCTGTTTTTACCGGCCAGGTCGGGATTGTAGTTCAGGAGTTCGTTGTCGAGCACCTGATACTCGTGTCCGATGTCCTGCGCGTCGGCCGGAATCATAAACAGCAGGAGGGAATTGCGTTCGATGTGGCGCAGGAAGCGCAGTCCGAGTCCTTTCCCTTCGCTGGCGCCCTCGATAATCCCGGGAATGTCGGCCATGATGAACGAACGGTTGTCGCGATACGAAACGATCCCCAGGTTCGGTTCCAGCGTTGTAAAGGGATAGTCCGCTATTTTGGGTTTGGCGGCGGACATGACGGACAGCAGGGTGGATTTGCCGGCATTCGGAAAACCGACCAGCCCGACGTCCGCCAGCAGTTTGAGCTGGAGGATAACGGTTTGTTCCTCGCCGGGTTCGCCCGGCTGGGCATAGCGTGGCGCCTGATTGGTGGCCGTCTTGAAGTGCGTGTTGCCCCGTCCGCCTTTACCGCCTTTCAGCAGCCGGACGGTTTGGCCGTCTTCCGTCACGTCGCAGAGGTATGCGCCTGTTTCGGCGTCGTAGGCCACCGTTCCGCAGGGGACTTCGATGATCCGGTCTTCGCCGTCCTTTCCGGAACTTCGTTTGGCGCTGCCGTTTTCGCCGGATGTGGCGAAGACATGACGCTCGAACTTCAGATGGAGCAGTGTCCAGAGGTTGCGGCTGGCACGCAGGAAAACGTCGCCGCCGCGTCCGCCGTCGCCGCCGTCCGGGCCGCCCCGCGGAATGTACTTCTCGCGCCGGAAGTGTATCGATCCCTGTCCGCCTTTTCCCGAACGACAATAGATTTTTACGTAATCGACAAAATTTGATTCAGCCATAACTTATTCCATTTAAAAATTCAGGATTGAACCGTCCGGCTTTCGATGGCGTCGACGATCCGCCGGAAAATCTCGTCTACCGTCCCGCAACCCTTGACGGGTGCATACTTTCCTTCGCTGGTATAATAGGTGGTCAGCGGAGCGGTCTGCCTATGATACACGTCCAGCCGCTTCTGAATGGTTACCGGATGGTCGTCCGAACGGCCGGAAATCTTTCCGCGCTCCAGCAGACGCCGAATCAATTCATCTTCATCCACCTGTAAGTCAATCAGTACGGATATATCCGTTCCACGCGCGTCCATGGCTTCTTTCAGGGCCATGGCCTGCGGGATGGTACGCGGAAAACCGTCGAAGATAATCCCTTTTGAATTTCGTTTCCCGTCCAGAAAAGCAGCAACCAGCCGAATGATGATGTCGTCGGGTACTAATTGACCCCGGTCGATATACTCTTTGGCTATCTTTCCCAACTCACTCCCTTCACGGATGGTTTGACGAAGCATTACCCCGGTCGAAATATAATCCAGCCGGTATTTCTTCTTGATCAATTCACTTTGTGTCCCTTTGCCCGAACCCGGCGCGCCAAAAATAAGGATGTTCAGCATAACGTTTTGTGATGAAAATGGTCAATGATTGTTTTGAACTTTATAGATATTGCGTGAAGCGCGTCCCAGTCCGTCATAATCCAGTCCGAATCCTACGACGAAATCATTCGCAATCTCTATCCCGACATAGTCCGGTTTCAGATCGCACTTCAGCGAACCGGGCTTGAACAGCATCGTAGCCAGACAGACCCTGCCGGCGCCGGACTGCTGCAATTTCCGCATCACATATTGCATGGTCAACCCGGTATCGACGACATCTTCCAGCAGGACGATCAGCCTGTTTCGGATGTCTCCGCGGACGGGCAGCACTTCCTGCACGACACCTTCGGATTGAGTGCCCCGGTAGGATGAGTAGGCGGCAAACGTAAGTTCGCAGGCCGGAGGCAGATGACACATCAGTTCTGCGGTGAACATATAGGCCCCGTTCAGGATGCCGACAAAAAGGGGATTCTTCCTTTCGGTGTCGCGCCAAATGATTCCCGCCATTTTCCTGATGGCCGCCACAATTTTGGCTTCCGGGATAAACAGCTCAAAATCTTTATCTTTCAATCGAATTTTTTCTTCCATTGATTCATATCATTTTGAAGGCACAAACTTACACAAAGATAAGTTGCATTTATGTATAAAATCATGTATTTTTGCGGGTGAAATTTGGAAAGTATGTTAAAAATATTTGAAACTGAGAAGATAAAGGCGCTCGACCGGTATACAATCGACTGTGAACCGGTCAGTTCCATTGACCTGGTGGAGCGCGCCGCTACGGCTTTTGTACGCGAATACAGCCGTCGCTTTACAAAGCAGAACCGGGTGATTGTGTTTGCCGGGAACGGAAACAACGGCGCCGATGCGCTGGCTGTTGCGCGCCTGCTGGCGGAAGACAACTACCGTGTACAGGTCTGTTTAATCTATCCCGCGTGCCGGTTGTCGCCGGATTGCGAACTGAACAGGGCGCGTTTGCTGGCGGTGTCGAATGTCATTCTCATCGAGGCGACCGGAAATGAAGTTTTTACATCGCCCGAACTTTCGTCGCACGATGTGGTGATTGACGGGCTGTTCGGTTCCGGGCTGAATCGTCCGCTGGAAAAGGGATATGTGATGCTGGTGGGATATATCAATCAGTCCGGAGCAAAGGTGGTGTCCATTGACATTCCTTCGGGGCTGTTCGGCGAGGATAACCGTATGAACAATCCGCAGGGCATTGTGCGGGCAGACTGTACCTGGACATTCGAATTTCCGAAACTGGCCTTTTTCCTGCCGGAGAGTGCGCCCTATACGGGGAAATGGAAAGTGTTGCCCATCGGGATTCATCCGGCCATCATCGAACAAACGGAAACGCCCTATTACCTGCTGACGGACGAAGCTGTTTCCGGACTGATTCGTCCCAGGGATACCTTTGCGCACAAGGGAATCTTTGGTCATGCGCTGCTGATTGCCGGGAGCAGGGGAAAGATGGGCGCTGCCGTTCTGGCGGCCGGCGCCTGTCTGCGCAGCGGTGCCGGACGGTTGACGGTTCATTTGCCGCTCCGGGGCGAAACCGCACTCCAGACTTCCGTTCCCGAAGCGATGCTGAGTTTGGATGCCAATGAAGATTTGGTTTCGGACTTGCCTGAACTGAAAGCGTATGATGCCGTTGGCATAGGGCCCGGACTGGGCACGCAGGCGGCTTCGCAGGCGGTGCTGAAGTCTCTGCTGACCGCTGCGGAAAAACCTTTGGTGCTGGATGCCGATGCGCTTAATATCCTCTCGCTGAACAAAGAATGGATTGCCTTACTGCCGTCACGCACCCTTCTGACGCCTCATCCGAAGGAGTTCGACCGGCTGTTCGGAGCCTGTGCGTCCGGCTACGAACGGCTTCACAAGGCGATGGACGCGGCAATGGAACATGAATTGATTGTCGTATTGAAAGGCGCCTGTTCCGCCATTTGTACGCCGGAAGGAAACGTATATATCAATGTAACGGGCAATCCCGGGATGGCGACGGCCGGAAGCGGCGATGTGCTGACAGGGATTCTGTTGGGGCTGCTGGCACAGGGATATCCGCCCGGAACGGCCGCACAGATCGGCGTTTACCTGCATGGGCTGGCAGGGAATCTGGCAACGGCCGACGGTTCGGAAGAAAGCATGATTGCCGGCGACCTCGTCCGGATGCTCGGCAAGGCATTCAAGTCGCAGAAGAAAGAAAGTTTTGAATGAGGGATGTATTTCAAAGGGTCGTCAAGTGTTTGCAAACAGAGAAAAGCCAACTTTATTTTCGCCTTTCCTGCAGGCGAAGACGGGTCATCCGTTCGCGCATGCCTCCTTCGGCAAGGAATTGCTTTTCGAGGGTTTTCAGTATCCTGAACATCAGATAGTCGAATTGTTTAATCATGCAGATGGCCATGTTGGCAATGGTTGCCGGCGGTCGAGTTTTGATGATGCTCATGTAGAAAGCCGAATCGTTGTGCTCTCTGCACAGTCTGCGCATTGCCTGCACTTCTTTTGAATCGTCGTTCCATACAGGGTGTTCTCTTGTTCGGAGAAAGTCTTCGTAATCGACGAGTAACTCTAACATGCTGGCTTTTGCTACGTTTTTCAGTTTGATTTCCGTTTCTTTCGAAGTAACGGAGGCGGCGCTTCCTTCTACAATGTTTTGTTTTCCCGACCGCGCAGCCTGAACCATCTGGTCTATGGTACGATCACCCCGCCGCAGGTATGTGCGGCAAAAGTAGTAAGTGATGTCGTAAATAGCTTCGGCTTTTTGATAAACAATCAAATTTTTGTAATTGCCGGTTGAGGTGAAGATGGAATCTTTCATTCTGAATTGTTTTTTAGTTTTTAGTAGGGATCTCCCTTTAAGGCCATTAAAGGAAAATCCGACCCCAAAGATACAAAAAACCGCATATAAACCCAACATTTCAAAGATTCTTTTGCATCACTTTGCGGTAATCTTTGGGCGACAAGTGATGAAAGGACATTCCGTTTGTCCGTGCGGCTTTCGGGGTATCATCCGTCGTTGCCGGCTTCTTCTTGCTAAACAATAAGGTGATTTTGTTCGGCAACTCGGTTTCCCGGAGTTCCTGCTGCGTGCTCAGTTCCTTGAAAAGCGCGGTTTTTCTTTTATTCATCCGGAAGTCGAAACAATAAATGGCATAAAAAGGAGTTTTTACGAATAAATATTCTATCTTTGCAGGAAAGCGGAAATTGACAGATTTTAAACGTGAACAATATGATACATTTAACAGGTACAAATGCGGGGCTTGTATGGCGGGCGCTGAACAAAGGCGGCCGGATGAGTATAAAGGATATTAAGAAAGAAACGAAAATCCGGAAGGAAAAAGACGTATACATGGCCATCGGCTGGTTGGCAAAAGAAGGAAAGATAAACTTTTCCGAACAGGAAGGAGAAATCAGTATCTGGCTGGTTGAATAATTACGGCGATAAATGACCGAAGAACAGAACAGACGGTTATCCGCACTGGACGGAAGAATCAACGAACTTCTCGCCTTATGCGAAAGGCAGAAGACGGAAATACGGGAGTTAACGTTGAAACGGGAACAGGAAAAATCAACCGTGCAGCAGGTTCAGGGGGAGCTTCAGGCGTTGAAGGCGAAATACAGGGACTTGCTGACAGCACACGTAATGTCCTTCGAACAGGGGGACGATATGAAGAGTGCGCGGAAAAGGCTGTTGAATTTAGTGCGTGAAATAGATGCTTGTATAAATTACATAACACAATTAAACGGATAAGTTGTGAACGAAAATGAGTTTGACATAAAGTTGGAGGTGGCCGAGAAATCGTACTACATACCCGTCAAACGTGGCGACGAAGAGGAGGAATTTCTCTATCGTGAAGCCGCGAAGCGGGTGGGACAGCATTTGTTTCAATACCGGCAATATTTTTCCAAATCACTGGAAAACACCCAGTTGTTGACGATGGTCGCCATTCATTTGGCGCGGGATGTGCTGAGACTGGAAGCTGAAAACGAGGTGAAAACTTATGCTCGGAAAATACAGCAATGGACGGATAAATTGGATGAATATTTAAAGAAATGATAGAAATATATTGGGCGATAGGAGCTTTTGCAGCGGGGGCACTGCTTGCATGGTTCGGAACAACTTTTTTGGGAAAGTACCGCTATAAAGTCCTGTTGAAGGAGGCGGAGAAGGAAACGGAAGTAATGAAAAAAAACAAGATGCTGGAAGTGAAGGAGAAGTACCTGCACATGAAATCGGAACTGGAAAAACAGGCTTCGGTACGGAATGCAAAGATTCAGTCTGCCGAAACGAGATTGAAACAGCGGGAACTGATATTCAACCAGCGACAGGAAGAATTGCAGCGGAAAACGACGGAAACAGACGCCGTAAAGGAAAACTTGAACAATCAGTTGCAGTTGATTGAAAAGAGGAAGCAGGACATAGAGAAACTGCACCAGCAGGAAATCACATACCTGGAAACCGTCTCCGGTCTTTCGGCCGACGAAGCGCGGGAACGGCTGACCGAATCGCTGAAGGATGAAGCAAAAACAAACGCAGCTTCCTACATCAACGAAATTATGGAGGAAGCGAAAATGACGGCGAACAAGGAAGCGAAAAAGATTGTAATCAAATCCATCCAGCGTGTGGCGGCAGAGACGGCCGTCGAAAATTCGGTGACGGTATTCCACATTGATTCGGATGAAATCAAGGGACGCATCATCGGTCGCGAAGGCCGGAACATCCGTGCGCTGGAAGCCGCTACCGGCATAGAAATCATTGTAGACGACACGCCGGAAGCAATTATTCTTTCCGGATTCGACCCTGTCCGCCGCGAAGTAGCCCGTCTGGCGCTGCATCAGCTGGTGCAGGACGGTCGCATCCATCCGGCGCGGATTGAGGAGGTGGTCGGCAAAGTACGCAAGCAGGTGGAGGAAGAAATCGTGGAAACGGGAAAACGCACGGTCATCGACCTGGGCATTCACGGGCTGCATCCCGAACTCACCCGGATGATCGGGAAGATGAAATACCGTTCTTCATACGGACAGAACCTGCTGCAACATGCACGTGAAACAGCCAATCTGTGTGCCGTCATGGCCGCCGAACTGGGACTGAATCCGAAAAAAGCGCGCCGTGCCGGATTGCTGCACGACATCGGAAAGGTGCCGGACGACGAGCCGGAACTGCCGCACGCCATTCTGGGAATGAAACTCTGCGAAAAATACAAGGAAAGACCGGATATATGCAATGCCGTCGGCGCCCATCACGACGAAGTGGAGATGCAGTCGTTGCTGGCTCCCGTCGTACAGGTTTGCGATGCCATTTCGGGTGCGCGTCCGGGTGCGCGTCGCGAAATCGTGGAAGCCTATATCAAGCGCCTCAACGATCTGGAGCAGCTGGCCATGACTTATCCCGGCGTAATTAAGACGTATGCCATCCAGGCCGGTCGCGAGTTGCGCGTGATTGTGGGTGCAGACAGGATCGACGACAAGCATACGGAAAATCTCTCCGTGGAAATCGCGAAGAAAATACAGGACGAAATGACCTATCCGGGTCAGGTGAAGATTACGGTGATCCGCGAAACGCGCGCAGTCAGCTATGCCAAATGAGAATGACCGTTAGGCATAGCAGAACAGGTGAGAGGTAAACTCCAGCGCTAATTTTTCGCCGATTCCCACCTGTAGACTTCAATCCGCTGTTTTTCATAGCGGTTGTCGACCGTCCGGGTCTTGTTAAACCGGACGAAGCGAATGGGGGCGGACATTTCCAGCCG
>JAISWC010000113.1 GCA_031271245.1 Tannerella sp.
ATCCGACGCTTGAAGGGTCGTTTTTGATTCCCGCCAGGTTCTCATAATACCAGATAATCAAATCGCCGAGCAGCATGACATGATTGCGTGAATTCATCGCCGGATCGGCCGTGTCACCGTTCCAAAGTTCCCAGATGGTTGTTGCACCTTTCTCAATCATGTATCCCCATGACGGATAAGTGGTATTTGTTGCTATCTTGCAAGCAAGTTCGAGATTCCCGTACAGGGTAAGCCCGCGCATGAGATGCTGGATGCCGAGTACTCCCGCGCTGACATGACCCTGACAGTCGCCTTCCGTTTTATCGACAATGTTTTTGAAAACTTTTTCTTCGTAACCTTCGGGCACAAGTCCGAGTTGAAGCGACAGGATATTGGCTGTTACCGTATTGTTATCATACTGCGCTGTTTCCCTGTTGAAAAACTTCCTGTTATAGGCATCTTTTATCTTAGCAGCCAAATCCTTATAAACAGATGCATCTTCCGAAATGCCGTTCATCAGTGCGAATTTCTGCATTAACTGTAAAATACTGTAAAATACGGTCGTACTCAACACCTCTCCATTTGTTTTACGCGAAGGATCCGCGGAATGAATAAGCTCCGGTTTTTCGGGGGGCATGCACCAGTCACCGTAAGTGTCTTTTACGAGGATGTAATCTTTCATTTGGGTAGCAGTCATGTGTTCTACCCATTTTTTCATTGACGGATAGCGTTCCTTGATCGACCTGTCGTCGCCAAACTGACTGTACAGCATATCGGCGATATAAAAATAGGCGGATGGCCATGTTACGTCGTCGTTAAAAATCGTCCAGTAACGGGGCGATACCACCGAAATACTGCCTGCTTCGTTCATGGATTCTTCTATATCCACGAGCCATTTATTGTAAAGCAGCGAATTGTTGAAAATAAAACTCTCCCCGTATGCACCCGTAGCGCGGTCTCCAAGCCAGCCGAGACGCTCGTCGCGCTGCGGACAGTCGGTCGGCATACCGCGATAGTTCCCGCGGATGCCCCAATAGGCGCTGTGATATATTTTGTTTAATATTTCGTCCGACGATTCGAATGTGCCGGTTGTTGCCATCTTGTCGTAAATCACTTTGCCGGTGAAATCATCGATTTTCGGCTCGTAATCAAGTCCCGAAATTTCCACAAACTGAAAACCGTGATAGGTGAACACCGGCTCCCACGTGATTTTTCCGTCTTTCGCCGGAGTATAAATATCCGTTACTTTGGCGCCGCGAATATTGTCAAGATAAAGTTCGGAGCCATTCGCTTTCAACACTTCCGCAAATTTCATCGTTACCGGTTTGTCTTTCTTCACGTTCAGTTTCACGTTCAAGTATCCGACCATGTTCTGTCCCATGTCAACAATATATCGCCCGCCTTCTACCGCCTTGACGGAAACGGGTTTTATTTCTTCCATAACTTTCAAACTCGGAGACCGCTGAGCCGTCAGTTTCCCTTTCGGCGCGTCCATGATTTCCGCCTGCTGCCATGCAGAATCGTCATAACCGGCTTTTGTCCAGTCGCCCAGTTCGAGGCGTGCATCATATTTTTCGCCGTCAAATTCGTTGTTTTCCGTTACCGGACCATTGTTTGTCGCTTTCCATTCGCCGGAAGTACAATATGTTGCCGCGCCGTTTTCATGTTCAACTTTCAATACGGCTATCAAACGGGGAACGCCGAACGAAACCATTCCACGTTTGCGCATTGTCAGGAACCTGCCGTTACCCAG
Source organism: Tannerella sp. (assembly GCA_031271245.1). Classification (GTDB taxonomy): domain Bacteria; phylum Bacteroidota; class Bacteroidia; order Bacteroidales; family Tannerellaceae; genus Tannerella. Next base: position 1,733 of record JAISWC010000113.1, read on the forward strand.
CGCAACGCCAATGGCATTTTTGCCTTTTTTAATCAAACTGGTTACATCATAAGTGAGATAAGGCACGGAGGCATCATACCAGGTTGGGAGCGGTCCAAAAACGTCGTCGCCTACCTGTTTGCCGTTGATGTACGGCACCGAAGATCCGACGCCGGATATATAAAGCATTGCACGAAGGATTTTCCCCTTTCCGACCTCAAACTCCCGGCGAAGATAGCGCGCCGGCAAAATCGTCCTGTTTTCCTCAACCCTCGCCGAATCGCTGATGCCGATCCATTTCGCATCCGCCCAGTCCGGAGAACCGTCTATCGACGTGGAGAAATGTTGAACGGCGCTCCTGCTTTCATCGCCCGTGTTTGTCCAGACCGTTACCTGCCAGAAATATTTTTTGCCTTTCTCAAGGGTATTTCCCGCATATTCAACAAACAGGGACTGTTCTGATTCGACTTTTGGGGAATCCCAGAAAAGATTTGCCCCCTCTTTCAGATCTTTTTCGCTTGCAGCAATTTCAATTTTATAAGCAGTTTGTATCACACCCTGTCTGTTACTCGATAATTTCCACGAGAAACGGGGTTTCTCAACATTTATTCCTTCCGGATTTTTACGCATTTCCGTTTGCAGTTCAATAAATTCGACACTGCCTTTATCTGTTTTTACTGTCGTACAGCCGACAATACATAAAACTGAAAGTGTAATTGATAAAATTCTTTTAATCATGGCTTTTATATTAATTATTGGATTTGCGCGCAAAGGTATAAAATAATTTTGAAATAATCATCCGGGCATGAAAAATTAACCTAAAAATACGGATATTGTTCCCAAAGTGTACCGCCAAGGCTTGGTGATGTACCCGGAGGGGGGACGCCGCTGTATCAGGTTCGTTTCAGGCGGTAGTTTTTTATTCCCAGATTTTTGTACGTTTCAATCAGAGCGTCTTCATTATTGGTAATAATCAGCAGTTTGTCGCCCGGATGGAGTTCGGTATTTCCTTTGGGTATAAAGTAGTGCGAATCCCGTTTTACCATAACTGCCAGTGTGTGTTCGGGCATGGCAATGTCCATCAGGCGGTTGCCGGCGGAGAGGATGTTTTTGTTCAGAGCAATTTCCGTCATGGTGGATTTTATGTCTTCGGAAAATTCTATGTCAAAGTCTTGAAATGCTACCTGATCTTCTCCTTTCCTAACCAGCCCCAGCCACTTTCCTACTCCGGTAAGTCCGGAGCCTTGTACCAGCAATGAGAGCAGGGTGATGAAAAATACGATGTTAAACATCACCTGGGCGTTTTCCAGACCGGCTGCCAGTGGCAAGATGGCAAAGACAATGGGTACGGCGCCTCGCAAACCGACCCATGAGACGAAGAGTTTTTCCTTTAGTTTCACTTTCGGGAAAGGCAGCAGGGAGATAAATACTGTCAGCGGTCTTCCGGCGACAATCATAAATATTCCGACGATCAAACCGATCAGGGCTACCGGCAGGAGGTCTTTCGGGTTGACCAGCAGTCCCAGCGTGAGGAACATGATCATCTGACCGATCCATGCCAAACCAGTAAAGAAACGCAGGGAGGAACGCTTGTGTACCAGACGGGCGTTTCCCAGCGCCAGACCTCCGATATAAACAGCGAGGTAGCCGTTTCCTTTCAGGAAACAGGTGGCGGAGAAGATGAATATGCCGCAGGTGAAGAGCAGTATGGGATAGAGGGAGTCGTTTTCCAGGTTGATTTTATTGATGACATAGACTGCGGCTTTTCCCAGTCCGAAGCCGGCCAGTCCTCCGATAACGAACTGGAGGAAAAAGTCAAAAACGGCGTTGCCGTATTGCGGGTCGGCGCTACCGGAGAGAATCAGCTGGATCAGAATGACGGTCAGCATGTATGCCATCGGGTCGTTGCTTCCGCTTTCCAGTTCGAGGAGGGGGCGCAGTGTTTTTTTCAGGCGGATGCCTTTGCCGCGCAAAATGGAAAAGACGGATGCGGAATCGGTGGAAGACATGACAGATGCCAGCAGGAGCGATTCGAGAAAGGTCAGGCGAATACCCGGGAACATCTGTGCTGCATAATAGATGAATATTCCCGTGAAAAAGGCCATTAGCAGTACGCCAAACGTAGCAAGTATGATGCCCTGTCCCGCAACCGGTTTTATGTCTTCATATTTGGTGTCCAGACCGCCTGAAAACAGGATGATACAGAGCGCTACTGTCCCGACGGCCTGTGCTACTCCGTAATGCTGAAATTCAAAGCCCAGTCCGTCCGTGCCGAAGAGCATCCCGATACCCAGGAAAAGGAGCAGGACGGGCACGCCGAATTTGCTTCCGGCTTTGGTGGCAACAAGGCTCACCAGAAAAAGAATTGATAAAAACAGGAGGATAAATTCTATGGACAGGTTCATTTGTTTTTTGGTTTCAGGGTTGTCCCGATTTTTTTTAATATTATATCAGGAAGATTCCTGCTTTCTCTGCCTGTTCCCGCATGTGCTGAGGCCAGATGCCGGCCTGGATTTCTCCGATATGCGCTTTTCTGAGGAAGAGCATGCACAGGCGGGACTGGCCGATGCCTCCTCCGATGGTTTGGGGCAGTTCGTTGTTTAACAGTTTTTTATGGAAATAAAAGGATTTTCTTTCTTCCGTATGGGTTTCCCTGAGTTGTTTTTCCAGCGTTTCCGGATTTACTCGGATTCCCATGGAGGAAATCTCGAAAGCGCGGCCGAGCGTTTCGTTCCAGATCATGATGTCGCCGTTAAGTCCCGGCAAGCCATTTACCGGCGTTGTCCAGTCGTCGTAATCAGGAGCGCGTCCGTCGTGTTTTTCGCCGTTGCTCAGTTTGCATCCAATACCGGTAATGAATACGGCTCCTTTTTCTTGGGTAATCCTGTCTTCCCGTTCCTTGGGGGAGAGGTCGGGATATTTTTGCAGCAATTCTTCTGCATGGATGAAGTGAATGGATTTGGGAAGATACGGTTTGAAACCGGTGAACATCTCGTAGACCATGTATTCGGTGCGTACGATCGCGGCATAGATCTTGCCGACAATTTCTTTGAGAAAATCCAGATTCCTTTCATCGTCGTGCATGACCCGTTCCCAGTCCCACTGGTCCACGTACAGCGAATGGAGGTTGCCCAGTTCTTCGTCGGCGCGTATGGCATTCATGTCCGTATAGATACCATACCCCTGTTCGATTTTGAGTTCGGCCAGGGTCAGGCGTTTCCACTTGGCCAGGGAGTGTACGATTTCGGCTTTGGTGTCGTTCAAATCTTTGATGCAGAATGTGACGGCGCGTTCCGTTCC
>JAISWC010000118.1 GCA_031271245.1 Tannerella sp.
TCTTGTTATAATGTTCCAGTTGCCTGTCCGAGAGCGAGTCGGAGCCGAACTCGACATGCGTCAGGCCGGACTGCTGATACAGTTTCAAGTCGTCGACCGTCAGGTTGTGCGGCGCAAAATACGCCCCCCAGTGCACGTCGGCGCGGCTCTCGATCAGGCGCCGTGCCAGTTCTTCGTTGTAATCCCGGTGGATGTTGAAAATGGAATCGGTAAAGAACAGGTACGAAATGCCCTTGGCGAAATAAAGCTCTTCGATATTGGCGACCACCGTTTTGGCGTCCAGCGTGCGGACGGATCGACCGTCGATCAGGGGGTAACTGCAAAAAATGCAGTTGTACGGACAGCCGCGTTTGGTCTGGATGTTCAGCATCCCGCCCGCCTTCCAGTAATACTCCGCCCAGTCGTTCTCGACGTGCAGCGCCGGGCTGGAGATGTAATTCGTTTTCGTTCCGGGCCTTTTTCCGGAAACGTTGATACGGAATGCGCCGCCGGCGTCGCGCCAGGCCAGCCGGTCGATGGCCGTCGGGTCGGAGCCGTCGCGCAGGGCGACAATCAGTTCCTTCAGCGCCGCCTCGCCTTCGCCCAGGATGGCGTAGTCGGGATTCAGCTCGTTGAATATCAGTTCCGGGAAGACGGAGAAACCGGTGCCGCCGATGACAACGGGCGCCGCCGTGTGGGTGCGGGCGACGCGCATGATTTCGCGGTAGTGGGCGATGAACGGGTTGGTGTGGTAGGCGTGGGTCGAGTCGTCGAAGTTGCGCAGCGAAATGCCGACCAGGTCAAATTCATTCCGTTCCAGAAAATCGGCAAAGGAGTTGCAAGTCCCCAGGTTGAAGTCGAACACCTTGACCCCGTACTCGGGGAGGTACGTGGCGAGATAGCTGGTCAGGTACGAGATACCCAGCGGATACACCGGATAGGGTATCCGGTGGTTGTTGGCCGAAACCAGGGCGATGCACTGCTTCATGACGCCTCCCGGTCAGTCCCAGAACGGGTAGAAATTAAACCACTGTTCGGGATAGCGCTTTACGATGCGCTCCAGTTCGCGGGCGAAACAGCGCGTCATCCCTTCAATCTGTTCCCGTTTGGATGGTCCGTCCGGCACGGGGATGGGTACCAGGTGAATCCGGTAGCGCAGGGCCGAAATTTTCAGGACGAAAAAGGCCAGCACGGGCGCCCGGAACTGCACGGCAAGGGCGAAGGCGCCGATGGGGAAAGCGGCCTGGCCGTTCAGGAAGTCGCATGTCACGCTTTTGGCGCTTCCGAACGTCCGGTCGCACGGCATGATTACCATTTCGCCGTTTGCCAGGGCATCGCTGACCAGGAAGACGTGCGACAGGTCTTCCGTCACCGGAATCAGGCGAACGTTGTTGCTACCCAGCGTCTCTGTGCGGTTTTTCTGCACCTCCTTCGCCTCGCCGCCGAAGATCAGGCTGTTGATACGCTTCCGCTGCTGTTTCAGCAGGTAGCCGCAGAATTCCGGATTGCCGATGTGCGCCCCGGCCAGGATGCAGCCGCGCGGGTCGTCGAGCATCCGGAGGAAAAGGGCATTGTCGGGGTTGTCGAGCCGGAAGGCGTCGCACTGACCGGCGTAGACGGCAAAACGGTCGAGCAGCATCTGTCCGAACAGGTAATGGTTGCGGTAGGTTTTCAGAAACGATTTCAGAGGCGAATAGCCGTGATGTTTCCGGAAATAGCGGCAGATGGCCAGGTATCCTTTCCGGGCGAACAGCATGTAGAACGGAATGACGAACGCCAGCAGCGCATATCCGACACGGACGTCGACCAGCGAAAAGGTAATCTTCAGCGCCTTTTGTCCCAGCGTATACCCTCCGGTCACCCCTTCCCATTCCTTTTTCTTTTTCACCATGATACGTCAGCCGTTCACTTTGGATTCGATGTAGTCATAAAATTCGCTGACGGTGGTGACGTTCGCCATTTCCTCCGGTCTGATTTTGAACCCGAAGCGTTTTTCCACAATCACGACAATGTCTACGAAGTCCAGGCTGTCGAGTCCCAGGTCGTCTTTCAGCTTTGCTTCGCCGAAGATGGTTTCCGGTTCGATTTCCATCTCTTCGACGAGAAAATCTCGGACCTGCAGTTCAATTTCTTTTCTTTCCATTATGATTGATGTTGAGTTTGCTATTGATAATATTTTCCGATAATTAACGCGCTGTTGGTGCCCCCGAAGCCGAAGGAGTTGGACAGGAAGCGGTCGATCCGCCGTTCCGTTGTTTGCGGCACGATGTACAGGTTCCGGGCGGCTTCGTCGGGCGTTTCGAAATTGAGGTTGGGCGCGATGAAGCCGTTTTGCATCATCAGCAGCGAATATACGGCTTCGCTTGCGCCGGCCATCCAGCATTCGTGCCCGGTCATGGACTTGGTCGAGCTGATGGGCGTCCGCTCTGCGCCGAAGAGTTTGTCCAGCGCCAGCGCCTCGCACCGGTCGCCCTGGGGCGTCGAAGTGGCGTGGGCGTTGACGTAGTCGATGTCGCGGACGTGCAGTGCGGCGTCGGCCAGGGCGCGTTCCATCGCCTTGCGTGCGCCTTCTTCGCTGGCCTGCACAACCGGCCCTCCGTTGGACGAAAAGCCATAGCCCAGCACTTCGCCGTAGACCGTCGCCCCCCGTCGTTCTGCCGATCCGGCCTCTTCCAGCAGCAGACTGGCCGCGCCGCCGCCCGGCACCAGGCCGTCGCGTCCGGCGTCGAACGGGCGCGACGCCCTGCCCGGATCGTCCATCCGCATCGAGAACGCGCCGAGACCGTCGAAACCGGCCATCGAATAGACGTTCGTCTCCTGTGCGCCGCCGCACAGAATCATATCCTGCATCCCGTCGCGGATGAACATGTAGCCCAGGCCGACGGCATGGGCGCTGCTGGCGCAGGCCGCGCTGACGGTCATGTTCACGCCGTGCAGCCGGAAGATCGCAGCTAAGTTCATGGATACGGTCGAGGTCATGGAACGGAATACGCCGCCCGACCCGATCAACAGCGAGTCTTTCTTCTCGCGCATGATTTCGTGGGATTCGATGACAGCCCCGGTCGACGAATCGTTGCCATAAATTACGCCCGCCTCGCCGTATCCTGCCGGACGGTTCGGGTCGAAGCCGGCCGAGGCCAGCGTTTCACGCGTCGCCATGTACGCATACTCGCCCTGTTCGGGGAGGGACATGCGCAGCCGGCGGTCGAGCAGGCCCTTCAGCGCAGGACGCTCGACGATGCCGGTCAGCAGGGAACGGTAGCCGTAGGCCTTGCGCGCCGGGTCGATACCGATACCGGACTTCCCCGCATACAGGGAGGCCGTCACTTCGTCGAGACCTGTCCCGAGGCAGGAATAAATCCCCATTCCGGTGATTACGACACGTCTTTTCATCGTTTGTCAGGAATAAATGCCGCCGTTGATGGAAACGACTTCGCCGGTGATGTAGGCCGCCCGGTCGGAGGCCAGGAAACCGACCAGCGCGGCGACTTCTTCCGGCTGTCCGAAGCGTCCCAGCGGGATGGTAGCCTTGAGCGCCGCTTGATCCAGGTCTTTGGTCATGTCCGTGGCGATAAAGCCGGGTGCGACGGCGTTGACGGTCACCTTGCGCGCCGCCACTTCCTGCGCGAGCGCCTTGGTCGCTCCGATCACGGCCGCCTTGGCTGCCGAGTAGTTCGTCTGGCCGGGCAGTCCTTTCAGCCCGGAGAGGGAAACGACGTTGACAATCCGTCCGTCGCGCTTCATCAACATGCCTTTCAATATCCTGCGCGTGACATAGAAGAACCCGTTCAGGCTGACGTCAAGCACTTCGCGCCACTGGGCATCCTGCATGAAGATCATCATGGCGTCCTGTCGGATGCCGGCGTTGTTGACCAGCACGGCGATATGGTCGTCCGGATGCCGTTCGCTCCATTCGTCCAGCGCCCTGTCGACCGACGCGGCATCGGCTACGTGGAACGGCAGCAACTCGGCCGTCCCGCCTTTTTCTTCTACCAGCCGTTGGGTTTCCAGGGCAGCGTCCCTGTTCGAAACATAATTGATGAGGATCGGAAAACCGGCGACCGCCAACTCCGCGCAAACCGCCCGGCCAATCCCGCGGGAGCCTCCCGTCACTAACGCATATCTCATAAAATGTTATTTTTGAACGCCCTTTCCCACATGGAGACAGGGCTTTATTTTTCAATGGCGCAAAAGTACGAAAAAAAATGAGAGTGAAAAAATCGTAGTTGTTTTTCTTTTCGTTTATCTTTGCAGCCGACAAGAATCGAATGATGACGGAAAAAGAACTGCTTATTGATGTTAGGGCGATACTGCGCCGGAAGGCGCCGGCCGTGGCAGGATGGATACCGGCGTTCCTGGTGAACGGCCTTTGCCGGCTGGTTCACGAAGACGAACTGAACGGGATCGTGGAACGCTACCGGCATCTGGATGGCGTGGCATTCATGCAGGCGCTGGTGAGGGAATTTGACGTCAGGCTGGAACCGGTTGGCGAGGAACATTTGCCGTCGGACGGACGGGCGTATATCTTTGCTTCCAACCATCCCCTGGGAGGACTGGACGGTATCTGTCTGGCCGCGTTCCTGGGGGAGCGGTACGACTCGAATATCTATTATCTGGTGAACGACCTGCTGCTGTTCGTCCCCAACTTGCAATCCATTTTCATCCCGATTAACAAACACGGTGTGCAAAGCAGGGAGGCCACGCTGCGGACGGAGGCCGCATACCGTTCCGACCGTCAGATTCTCACCTTTCCGGCCGGACTCTGTTCCCGCAAACAGAAAGGACACATTCGCGACACGGAATGGAAAAAATCCTTTATCCGGAAAGCCGTGGAATACCGGCGCGACGTTGTTCCCATCCATTTTGAAGGGCGCAATTCCGCCTTTTTTTACCGCCTGGCGAATATTCGCAAACATTCGGGCATTCGAATGAACATCGAAATGCTATATTTGCCGGACGAAATGTTTAAAAACAAACATCAGTCATTTCGCATCCACATCGGCGAACCGATTCCGTGGCAGACGTTCGACCGCACGAAACGGTGGGACGAGTGGGCGGAATGGGTGAAAGAAAAAGTATATCTGTTAAGTACAAACGAATAAATATGATGCAAGAAATTATCCGGCCCGTTGAGCGGGCCTTCCTGAAAAAGGAACTGACTCCGGAAAAGCGACTCAGGCGGACGAACAAGTCCGACAACGAAATCTATATCGTCACCTGGGAAGATGCTCCGCACACCATGCTGGAAATCGGACGCCTGCGCGAAATCGCCTTCCGCTACTACGGCGGCGGCACGGGATTGGAGGTAGACATCGACGAGTTCGACACGATGAAGAGCGCCTACCGGCAACTGATTGTCTGGAGTCCGCGCGACGAGCAGATCCTGGGTGGCTACCGTTTCCTTTGCGGCTCGGACGTGCAGTTCGACAGCAACGGAAAACCGCTGCTGGCCACTTCGCACATGTTCAACTTCTCGGACGTTTTCCTCAAAGACTACCTGCCCTGTACGGTGGAGCTGGGACGTTCGTTCGTCACGCTCGACTACCAGATGACGCGAGGCCGTTCGCAGGGGCTTTTCATCCTCGACAACCTGTGGGACGGACTGGGGGCGCTGACCGTTGTCGACCCCACGCTGAAATATTTCTACGGCAAGGTGACGATGTACAACACCTATGACCCGGATGCACGGAACATGATTCTGTATTTCCTGAATCTGCACTTCCCCGACCTCGACGGTCTGGTGATTCCGATTCGTCCTCTCCGGACCGGGATTGACACAGCCCGGATGCAGGCGCTGTTCCGTTACGACAGCCTGAAGGACAACTATAAAATACTCCATCAGCAGGTGCGCAGGCTGGGCATCAACATTCCTCCGCTGGTGAACGCCTACATCAGTCTTTCGCCGAAGATGCGCGTATTCGGCACGGCCATTAACGACGAATTTGGCGATGTGGAAGAGACGGGTATCCTGATTGCCGTGGATGAAATACTGGAAGAAAAGAAAAAACGTCACATCGAAACCTACCTGGCCGAAATGGAAGAACCTGACTTCCGAACGGTCAAAATCGCATACGACTAAAGTTATGTATGAACTATGAAGTATGAACTATGAATGGAACGCTATTTGTAACAGGTATCGTATGTCGGCGCCTGTTACGAATAGCATTCCTCTCATTCTCCATTCTCAATTCTCAATTCTCAATTCTGCCCAGACATGCTGCAAGCGAGGACGCTTGCTTTTAATACGACGAAGGCTGGAGCCTTCGCCGAGCGAGGGTGTGGAGGCGCTGCACAGGCCGCCATGTCTCCGAAAATAACGGTCTGCCGTCGCATTCCTGCGACAGCAGGTCTGCTTTTTTCCCTGTTTGTTTTTCTGCCGGAGAAAGTCCGGGGAGAAGCCATGGACTTTCTTTTCGCCGGAACTTTGCCGTATTTCCGAAAATCATTCGGGAAAGACGCAAAAT
>JAISWC010000141.1 GCA_031271245.1 Tannerella sp.
TCCCTGTTCAGCAGGTCGCGGTCAAACAGGTCGCCCGTTTGTACAAGCGGTGTAAATTCTTCCGTTGAATGAAAGAGGGAGGACAGCCACGACGACCGCGGCGCTTCCAGGCGGACCAGGCTGTCGATCTGCGGATCGTCGATGCGTACCCGGTAATGCTGGATGCGGTAAGGCTCGTTCGGAACGATCCGATACCTTACCGTCGCCTTTTTTCGCGAGACGGTATCCACCGACGCGGACACTTCGGCATGAAGGTAGCCCTTGTTGACCAAATACCGCCTGATTTCGGTCAGCGACTGGCGCGTCAGCGTGTCGTTCACTATTTCGGGCGGTTCCCCAAGCCGGCGGAGTTCCCGGTTCAGCCGGCTTTTTTCATCCCGTCCCGACCAGTTGTACACGTATAACGGCCATTTCAGGACGCCGAAAATCTTGAAATTCGGCCGCTGCCGGAGATAGGGTTTCAGGTCGCCGGGTTTGACCAGGCTGCTATCCACCCCGATCGACACCCTGTCCAGCAGGTATTCGTTATCGCCCACAAACTTCGTCGTACTGCATGAAAGGATACATGCCATCCAACCCGTGAACCATAAAAGACGGACTATTTTCTTCACTGCCACATTACTTTTTCAGTTCGCAAAAATACGCCAAATAAATTATTTCCCGTACTTTTGATGCCCGGAAATACGCAGAATATGGTAAGCAAGGCAAAAATAAAGTGGATACATTCCCTGGAAATGAAAAAAAATCGCGACAGGGATCGGCTTTTTGTGGCGGAGGGCAACAAACTGGTGAGCGAACTTGTCGGGACGTTCGAATGTGAATGGATGCTGGCCGAGCCGTCGTGGATGGCGACACAGGGCCATCTGCCGGCAAGGGAACTGGAGGTGGCGGAGGAGGGAGATATCCGGAAAGTCAGCTTGCTGAAATCGCCGCAACAAGTGCTGGCCGTCTTCAAGCGTCCGGCTCCCGGCCTGGAAGACGCCGATCCGGCCAGCCGGCTGATTCTGGCGCTCGACGGCGTGCAGGACCCCGGCAACCTGGGGACGATCATCCGGCTGGCCGACTGGTTCGGCATCGAACACGTCGTTTGCAGTCCGGACACCGCCGACGCCTTCGGGCCGAAAGCCGTACAGGCTACCATGGGAGCGCTGGCGCGTGTCAACGTGCATTATGCGGAGCTTGAGATGTTTCTGAAAGACCGGACCGCCCCGCGTTACGGCGCCTTTATGGAGGGCGACAGCATTTACGCAAACGCCCTTTCCTCCAACGGCATCCTTGTCATGGGCAACGAAGGAAACGGCATCCGCCCGTCCGTCGAAGCCCTTGTCGATAAACGGCTTTACATCCCTCCCTGGCCTGCATCCCGCGCCGGCGCCGAATCGCTGAATGTGGCCGTCGCCACCGCCATTATTTGTGCCGAATTTCGCCGGCAAAAACAACTCCATGGGAGTTGAACAACGAACTCGACGTTTATTGACATACGGAATATCTCAAAATCTTCATGTAAATTTGCCCCTTTAATTGAATATGAAAGGTTAGAAAAATGATCACTGAACATAAAGAACAGACTTACACACAGGAGATGTTGATTAAGAAGACCGCTTTGCTCAAAAGGCTTGCGGAACGCTCGGCCATGGGTGGCAAACGGGGCCGCACGACCGGCAGGGAACTGTTTCTTGATACGGAAGCAGGGCGGGTGCGGGCGCTTGGGTATCGGATGGAATGTCCCGAACGCCTGCCGCTTTTCATCAATATTCATGGCGGAGGCTTTATTTTGGGGTGTCCGGAGATGGATGACGCATACATGATGAATGTGGCTGAAAAGGCGAATGTGAAAATCCTGAATGTGGAATACAGCCTTGCGCCGCAATTTCCTTTCCCTGCCGCAGTCAATGAGTGTTATTCGGTCGTTAAGTACGCACAGCATCATTCCGAAGAACTGGGCATTGACAGCGACAGGATTGCTGTCGGCGGACATAGCGCGGGCGGTAACATCACTGCCGCCATCTGTATCAAAAATGCGGATACCGGGGAGTTGCACATCTGTTGCGCCATACTCGACTATCCTCCTCTCGACATCTATACCGATTCGGCCCTCAAACCGCGCGGTAAAGGTCTGGTCGCCCGTTTATTTCTCACTCACAGGATGTCGCGGATTTTTGACGCCAGCTACTGTATCCGGAAGGAAGAACGCAAAAATCCCCTGATTTCCCCGGTCTATGCCTCGCGCGAACAACTCGCCGCTTTCCCGCCGACGCTTATCCTCACCGCCGGAAAAGATTCGCTCTGCGCCGAAGGCGAACGCTTTCGCGATTTGCTGATCGAAGCGGGTGTGGACGTTACGCACCGCCGTTTTGAGAAATCACCGCATGGCTTCACCCTTTCAAACAGCGTTGACGCAAAAGAAGGCTGGCTGATGATGATCCATCACCTTAAACGGTGGACTTCCTTTGCCCCAAAGTCTAATGAATAAAAATCCACCCGCGGAAAGACATCCTTTTCTTTGTTGAAAGACTTTCCCACACGTGGACAAGTACTCCCGCCCCGCTCGGCGCAGGCTCTGCCTGCGTCGGGTTAAAAGCATGTCTCCAGACATGCTGCAAGCGAGGACGCTTGCTTTTAATACGACGAAGGCTGGAGCCTTCGCCGAGCGAGGAAGAATGGCGATACAAAAAGGACGGACTTCGCAGCCCGTCCTTTTTTCCAATTTCAGAAAAAACATTTATGACTACTTTCTAATAACGACTTTATCTCTCCGTCCTTCCATCGTAACAACATATATACCTGCCGGCAAGGTCGTGAAGACCGTCTCGCCGGAGACGTAGGGAAGGATTTTCACCAGTACGCCGGTCATATTGTATATGTATGCCTGTCCGTCGTTCGCGCCGGCGGCGA
>JAISWC010000153.1 GCA_031271245.1 Tannerella sp.
ATAATTTTATTTCCGTTTTTTTTATTTTTGCCCGTTCGCCGGGTTTATCGGGGGTTTTTTAACAAAAAAGGGGTTAATTGCCCCCCCCCCCCTAACATTTCTTCACGTGTCGGAGTGTTTTCTTGCAGGCATCCAATCGATTGCGATGCGTACATAGTCCAGGGGTTCCCGCGTTTGTTTCATAAAACAATAATAAACCGGTATAAATTAATATTGGCGCCAAAGATATGGGAAAGAAAAATATTGTGCAAGAAAAAATGGAAAAAAATTTTTCAACAGCAGAAACATACGGCGCGCAGCATGGTTTTGTGTGTTGTTTATAAAGCAGTTAGCGGTTAGTAGAACAGTAGCAGCGGAAATCTCCAAACAGCCACTCTGCCAACTACCGGGTACGTTCCAACAGGTCGTTTTTCAATTTAACCGCAAAGGGCACACAGTTTTTACATAAAGAACACGCTGTTACTTTGTGTCCTTTGCGGTTAAAAGGTTTCCGGATCCTTCCGGATCAGTTTCGGCTGTCCGGGACAGATAAGTCCGACATGTTGGAATACACCCTCAACTACTATCTGCCTGTTTATACATGAAACTGTACCGCGCGCAGGATCACTTCATCTTCCGGGCCAAGATTGTTGATTGAGTTTCTTACTTCTTTCCCTTTTTTTCTTCCCCCTCCAGAATGGTTTTCTGTTTCTTCCAGAAGAGAAACAGGTCATCCAGGCGCCGCATTTTCTTCCGGAAGACGATGCCCGTTCCGTATTTTGCGATTTCACCCTCCAGCAGGCTTTCGTAGCTGCGGTTGTAAAACAGCCTGGCATAGTGGCTGCCGCCCGCGTCGAGCCGGTATTCGAGGGAGGCGTCGTTGATAAACGTGCTGTTCTGTTTGGTGGCGTCGCCGGTCGAGACGCGCCCGCCCAGGATGACGTTGAGCCGCTCGTTGTAGAAGCGTTTCGAGAAGCGGAAAGCGTAATCCGTCCGCCGTCCGCTGCCCGGTTTCGTGCCGTCGTAGCGGTCCATGGTGAAGTCGAAGTCAATGTTTTTCAGCAGGCTTCCGGTGATGTTGTTGATTTCGCTCTGCAGGAAGCTGTTCAGCGCCATCCCCATGTCCAGTTTACTTTTTCCGGAACCGTCGTCGGCCAGGTACATGCCCGTGAGCAGCAGGCTGACGGCCTGTTTGTTCCGTTCTTCCGGGCCCATGGCGATTAACTGGTTCTGTACGGAGGCGTCGTCCAGCGCCTCCAGCGTAAATTGCAGCGACAGGTTCGCCAGCCGCTGTTTCACTTCGATGCCCGCGTCGAAGTTCACCGGGTGAGGCGCCTGACCGCCCGCGCCGACCGACGAACGGATGCGTTCGGTCGCTTTCAGGCTCAGGTACGGGTCGAACGGGTCGCCCGTCCATTCGATATAGCTGTTTTCCTTAATCTTTAGCGTTTTGTTGGCAATCACGGGCATGTTATACTTCACCAGTCCGCCCGAAAGCGTATAGCGACCGGTCAGCATCAGGTCGCCCTGCCGGGTATACCGGAACGACAGGTCGCCGCCGCCCTCCAGTTCCACCCGGCTGGAGGAGGTGTTGTCCAGGTCGACCCGCAGCTTTACGGACGGGTCGAGACGGATGTTCAGCAGCACGTCCGGCCCGGCGGCGGAAACCCATTCACGCGGCACCCCCGTGAAACTTCGCCTGGCGCGCCGCGGAAGGGTGTCCCGGAACGAGGAAAACGTCACCAGGTCGGCCATGCGGTCCTGCGCCGTCAGCGGCGACTCTTTCAGGATGTATGTCAGGTTCGTGGCGCCCGGCAGGTGTAGCCAGCCCCTCATCTCCGGCGCACCGATCGGGCCTTTGAGCGTGGCGTTGAGGCCGGCGGACAATTTGCCGTAGACGATGCTTTCATTCGTTTTCGGCGCATTCATCAGTTGCATGTTGCTGGCCGTCAGTGTCAGGTCGACTTCCGCCCGCGCCGGGTTTTGAAAGTCAACGACGCCGTCGATCACGAAAGGATTGTCTCCGACGGCATAAATGCCGTATTTGTCAAACTGCGCCCGGCTGTCCCGGATTTCCACTTTCCGGCCGTCGAAGCGGAGCTGCGTCCCGGCGACCGCGATGCGGGCCACGGCCGTATCGGCCTGCAGGTAGCCGTTGAGCAGCGGTTCCTTTCCCGTACCCGCGACCGTCATGCGTCCCTGCAACGTGCCGCTCAACTGCGTGAGGCCGTCCAGAAACGGGTCCAGCATTTTCAGCGGTAGCCGGTTGATCTCGAACGTCCCGTCCAGGCGTCCGTTCTCTTTGGAAAAGCCGGAGGCGGAAAGCGCGACGATTTCCCTTTCATCATGGAAAAAATGCAGGTCGATCCGGTGTTCTCCCCGAACTGCGGGCAGGTATACGCCGCTCAGCAGCAGTTCACCCACTCGGCCGTTCCGGTAGATCAGGTCGTCGACGCCCGCACCCGCCGCAATCAGGTAGCTCCGGCCTACGGGCACATAACGCAGCGACACGTCCGCCATGCCCCGCACCGGCGACGCCCAGCCGAAGCCTTTCGAAATCAGGTCTAAGTCGATCCGGCTGATCTCGAGCATCAACTCTTTCATTTCCTCTTCTTCCTCCTCTTCCTTCTCTTCCTTCTCTTCCTCCTCCGAATGTAACCACAGGTAAGCGTCGTTTTCCCCGTCCAGGCGGAGGTTGGCGGAGAAGTCGCCCGTGTTTTTGAGTAGCACGTGATTGTCGGGATTCACGGCGAAGGGCAAAAAGGCAATCACGGCGTCCGGCTGCACGTCAAAGAGCCAGCCCTCCGGCTGTTTTTTCGCCCGGAGACCCAGCCGCAGACCGGTTTCGCCGCGTCCGTTCCGGTAATGCGCTTCCAGTGAGGCCCCGTCGTCCTGCACCAGCCCGTTCCATCCGGCCGTGAACGGCTCCTGGTGACGGAATTTGAGCTTGACAATCTCGCCCGTATGGCGGATGCCCGCCGTGTCCTGCCACACGTTCATCCGCAGCGTGTCAATCTTCGTCGTGTCCTTAATCAGGGAAAACAGCCGGGCGCTCATTTGCAGCCCGCTGTCGGGCGAGGTGGAGGCGTCGAGCGCGAAACGGTCGAAAAAGAGGTCGTTTTCCTGCAAATAACTGTACACCGGATTGTCGTGCCCGGCAGTCATCCGCAGGGAAACGTCGGGCAGGAGCGGCCGGAGTTCCTGCAGCCGGACGGCGGAGTCTTTTTTCAACTGCTCTGCGAAGCGGGCGGATATGCCGACCAGCTTGCGGACGGTTGTCTCCAGGTCTGCACTTCCCGTGACCGTCAGTCCCAGGTCGCCGGCGTGAAGGGAACACCGCATGGAATCCCCGTCGCCGGAGGCATGAAGGGTCAGCGTCTTCGGACTTACCTGCTGCGTTCCCATCGTCATCTCCCAGTTTCCCAGGGTAACATCCAGCAGGTGACGTTTCTCCCAGTCGGTCTTGATTTCCGAAAACAGCTGGAAGGAATGAGCCAGAGGCATACCGGTCCATTTCATGGCGTACATGTCCAGCGAATCGACGCCGGCAATCAGCGTGGCCGTTGTCCGGTCCCTGTGCAGTGCCCCGTCCAGCGTGACGGTTCCCCTTGCGTGAGGATATTCGCTGACGAGCGAGACATGCAGCCGGTGTTCCCGCAACAGTCCCTCGACGGAAAGGCCGTGGAAAGAGGCGCCGGGGATTTGCAGTTCCGTCAGTGTGCCGCTGACTTGCAGCCGGGTGGAGTCGTGAAACGGGTCTGTTCCTCTCCCTCCGGCGCGAATGGAGGCCGTGAGCAGGATAATGGAATCGCGGGGCATGAACCGAACCGGCGCCAGGCTGTCCACGTCCAGTATCGCTTCATATTCGTTCCGTCGCGTGTCGCAGTGCCCGGAGAGGCGTACCCTGCCCTGCGGGCCGCTCAGCAGCATCGCACACTGATAATCGCCTCCGGTCAGCGTCGCCTCCAGATTCAGCCGCATGTCTTCGGGAATGCGGAAACGCTCGGCGACGGGAGGCAGCGTAAGCCGCTGCAACAGTCCGGACGTCCCGGTCTGCGCCGTCAGATGCAGCTCGCCCGAACGCAGCGCTCCGTCGGTTACTTTCCTGGCCACGCCGTCGGCCTCCACCCGGAAAATGCCGGGCAACTCGCCCTGCAAATGCCGGAGGTGCATCCGGTCCGGGTTTCCCTCCAGCAGCCCGGAAACAGTAAGAACGGTATCCGGGTAGTAGCGTTCGATTTCGCGGGCCTGCCGTCCCAGGGCTGTCAGCACGTCGCGCCGGTCGAGCGAGGCTTCCAGCTGCGAGCGGAACATGCCCTGCGGCGTGTCCGCCAGCGCAGACCAGGGAAATTCTACCTGCGCAAGGACGGTTGAATAGGGCGTTTGCAGCGACCAGCGAGGCACGGACAGCATCGCCGAATCGGCGTGAACGCTTCCTTCCATGCGGACGGACAGTCCCGACTGTTCGCCGGCGGAGAACGAACGGAGCAGGGCATGTATCTCCCGCCCCTGATAAAACAGGGAATCCAGGCGGACGTGCAGGTCCGAGAGCGCGATGTGCGAAGGGTCGAAACCCTGCCGGACGGGAGGCGGAAGCCCCGTATCGTAATCGATGGAGGCGCCGGTGAGCAGGAACAGCGCGGCGGAATAGCACTCCGTGTCGAAGTCGGCCATGCCGGCCGTCAGAGTCATGTTTTCGAAGGCGGCGGCGACTTGCAGGGAATCGGACGGCATCTGCAAAGCGAGGGCGATGCGCTGTAGGCGGATGTCGTCCAGATGCAGTTTCCAGCGGAAGGGCGGAGCGGTCGTGTCGGGCGGGGCAAGGGAGTCGATGCGGACATTCACCGCGGCGCCGGAAAGCAGGAGTTCGCCCAGCTGTATTTCTTCGCGGGTCAGGTGAATCCGGTGGTCGCCGGCGGTCGTCAGCGAGTCGGCGACTCCCGACACTTCGAATCCTTCCGTCCATTCCCGTGTGTTCAGCCGGACGTCCTCCAGCCGAAACGCGCCTATCGACACTTCACCGTCCAGCAGGGGAAGCGGACGCACACTCGCCGCGGCATGACCGACGTAAAGGAGCGTGTCCCGCGCCGACCCGGTCACGGAGACACGCCGCAGCGTCAGGTTCAGCGGAAACGACAGCCGTATTTCTTCCGCTTCCATGTGCATCTCCGTACCGAAAAAAACAGCCTCCACCACTCTGTCCGCGACGAAACGCTGGACGGGCGGAAAATAAAACAGAACGCCCGAAAGCAATACCGCAAGTACAACTCCCAGACATACCCGTCCGGCTATCTTCAATCCTTTTCTCATGTGCCTGTTCATATCGCACCATTTTCACAATGACAAAGATACAAAATGAATTGAGAATGGAGAATTGAGAATTGAGAATGAAACGGCGTGAAAGGACTAAAACTGCGGCGAGTCGAAGCATCCCTCATTCTCAATTCTCAATTCTCAATTCTCAATTCAAATAGACCTTTCTACGGGACTGTCACAAAAATTTTTTTTCCGAAAATGTTACAGACTAAAAATAGTTTTGTATATTTGCCGCTGGTAAATTAAAGGCACATGAATGCAAAACTCCATACAGTTACGCAAAGCATCCCGGAGGGTTCTCCGGGATGCTTATACAATTTGGATTATCTATCCAAATGATAAGCCCCTTACGCAATACGATCA